>NZ_JAPFCE010000051.1:0-37377 GCF_026240895.1 Pseudomonas sp. DCB_AW | reverse complement strand
GCCGGTATGGCCAGAGTATGTCTTTTGCCATACCGGCCTCTTCGCAGCACAAGGCTGCTCCTACAGGTCGGCGCTGTACCTGCGAAAAGGAGCATCACAGGCCTGCCAGCAAATCCCGGTAATCCTCGACCGCTGCAAACTCCTGGGTGTCGCGGGGTGCCGCCTGGCTATCTGGCTGGCGCACCGCCAGCAAATGCCCCACGCCAAACCGCTGGGCACTGCGCAAAATCGCCAATGTGTCATCGATGAACAGGCTGCGCGCAGGCTCAAAGCCGATATCCGCCTGCAAGGCATCCCAAAACTGTGGGCTCTCTTTCGGGTAGCCATAATCATGCGAACTGATCAGCCGCTCGAAATACGGCGCAAGTTCCACCCGCTCCAGCTTCAGTGACAGCGAGTCACGGTGGGCATTGGTGATCATCACCACGCGTTTGCCTGCCTGACGGATGGCGGCCAGGAAGGTGTCGGCGTCCGGGCGCAGGGCGATCAGGTCGGCGATCTCGCGTTTCAGTTCGCGGATCGGCAGCTTCAGTTCACGGCTCCAGAAGTCCAGGCAGTACCAGTTGAGCGTGCCAGCATTGCGCTCGAACAAAGGCTGCAGCTCCATTTCCGCCATGGCCCGGCTCACGCCATGCAGCTCGGCATAGCGCTGGGGCAGGTGCTCCAGCCAGAAGCGGTTGTCGTAGTGCAGGTCGAGCAGCGTGCCGTCCATGTCCAGCAGGACAGTATCGATGGCAGACCAGGGAAGAACAGGCATGGGAAACTCTCGTTCAGTCGGCTAGCCACGGTATAGTAACCCGTTCACGCCAAGGAGCTGCCCCATGCGCCAGAAACCCACCGTCCTTAACCGCGAAATCGTCGCCAGCAGCCGCCTGTTCCGCGTCGAGGCCGTGCAATTGCGCTTCAGTAACGGTGCCGAGCGCACGTATGAACGCTTGGTCGGCCGGGGCAATGGTTACGGGGCGGTGATGATCGTGGCCATGCTCGATGCCGAGCATGCCGTGCTGGTCGAGGAGTACTGCGGCGGCACGGACGAATATGAGCTGTCGCTGCCCAAGGGCTTGATCGAGCCGGGCGAAGACGTGCTGGCGGCGGCGGACCGCGAGCTCAAGGAAGAAGCCGGCTTTGGTGCGCGGCAGTTGGAACACCTGACCGAGTTGTCGCTGTCGCCGGGCTACATGAGCCAGAAGATCCAGGTGGTGCTGGCCACCGACCTGTATGAAGAACGCCTCGAGGGCGACGAACCAGAGCCCATGGGCGTAGACAAGGTCAACCTGCGCGAGCTGTCGGCCCTGGCCATGCACCCGCAATTCACCGAGGGCCGTGCCTTGGCGGCGCTGTACCTGGCGCGCGACCTGCTGATCCAGCGGGGGCTGCTGGAGCTATGAACGACCTGCAACTGATGCACGAAGTGGTCAAGCTGGCCCATCTGGCGGGCGAGGCGATTCTGCCGTTCTGGCGGGCCGACGTGGCGGTGACCAACAAGGCCGACGATTCCCCGGTGACCGCCGCCGACCTGGCCGCCCACCGCATCATCGCTGATGGCCTGCTGTCGCTGGCGCCACACATCCCCGTGCTGTCCGAGGAGGACTGCAACATTTCGCTGGCCGAGCGCCAGGGCTGGAGCCGCTGGTGGTTGGTCGACCCGCTGGACGGCACCAAGGAATTCATTGCGGGCAGTGAAGAGTTCACGGTCAACATCGCCCTGATCGAAAACGGCGTGGTGGTGTTTGGCGTGGTCTCGATGCCGACCAATGGGCGCTGCTACTTGGGTGGGCGCCAGTTGGGTGCGTGGCGTGCCGAGGCGGGGGAAGCTGCCCAGCCAATCCAGGTGCGTAACGCACCGCCTGCCGAAGGCCGTTTCACCGTGGTGGCCAGCCGTCGCCATTCCAGCCCCGAGCAAGAGGCGCTGTTGGCAGGGTTAGGGGCGGCGGTGGGTGAGCTGGACCTGGCCAATATCGGCAGCTCGCTGAAGTTCTGCCTGCTGGCCGAAGGCAGCGCCGATTGCTACCCGCGCCTGGCACCGACGTCGCAGTGGGATACCGCTGCTGCACAGGGCGTATTGGAGGGGGCCGGTGGCGAGGTGATTGGGCTGGATGGCCAGCCGTTCACCTACCCGGCGCGTGAATCCCTGCTTAATCCGTTCTTCCTGGCCTTGCCCCGCGCAGCCGCCTGGCGCCAAGCCTTGATCGATCTGGCGTGTAAAGAACAAAACGCGTAACCCCGCGCCTCATGATCTTGTGGGAGCGGGTTTACCCGCGAAGAAGCCAACCCGGTTTGTGGCACCGGCTTCGCCGGTGTTCGCGGGTAAACCCGCTCCCACAGAGCCCCTGCTAGATCAGCAGGCGTTGTTTCGGTCCATGCGTGTGCGTCAGCGGTGCAGCACGTACTGGCCGCTGAATTTCACGGCAGGCTCGTCACTGCCAGCATTGCTGACGGTGGTTTCCAGCGTCAAACGCGCCCGCCCACGGCGCTGGTACATCGCCACGAAGCGCTCCCAAGCCTTCTCATCCGGCGCCGCACAGCGGGCCACCGCCGCGCCGGTGACCGGCAGCGGATAGCTGATCTGCCCCTCCTGAATGACGATATGCCCGTCATCGATGCCCAGCTCGCGCAAGCGCAGGTGCAGCCACCCCCAACCCACCAGCACTGCGGCGCAGTACAGGCTGCCGCCGAACATGGTGCTCTTGTGGTTGACGTTGGCTGCCAGCGGCAGTTGCAGGCGCAGGGTGTGCTGCTGCCAATCGATGACCTCCAGGCCCATTTCGCGGGTCAGAGGGATGTCGCTGTGCAGTACGGATTGCAGGTACTGGCTGTCGCTGCTCATGGACGGTTGTCCTCCTGGTCGTCGTGCCCGCCACTGCCGCCGTCAAAATTGAGGCTGTGTTTGCGCAACTTGTCATGCAGGGTCTTGCGGGGGATGCCCAGCGCTTCGGCCAGGCTGCGCATCGAGCTGTGCGGCTGGGCAAGCTCGGCGGCGATCAGCGAGCGCTCGAACTGTTCGACCTGTTCGCTGAGGTTGCCGGTCAATACCGCCGCCGTGGGCGTTGCCGCCGCCGGCGCCTGGCCGTCGAGGGCAAGCTCCAGGCCAAGGGCGAAGCGCTCGGCGACGTTCTGTAGCTCACGCACGTTGCCTGGCCAGTCGTGGCGCAGCAGCAAGGCACGCTGGGCCGGCTGCAGGGTGTGCGGCGGCAAGCCGTGGCGCTGGCTGGCGGCGTCGGCAAAGTGCTGGAACAACACCAAAATGTCATCGCCACGCTCGCGCAGCGGGGGGATGCGCAGCGGCGCCACGTTCAGGCGGTAATACAGGTCGGCCCGGAAGCGCCCTTGGTCGGCTGACTGACGCAGGTCTTCCTTGGTAGCGGCGATGATGCGGATATCCAGTGGGATCAGCTGGTTGCCGCCCAGGCGTTCGACCACCCGCTCCTGCAGCATGCGCAGCAGCTTTACTTGCACATCCAGGCTCATGCTCTCGATTTCGTCGAGGAACAGCGTGCCGCCATTGGCGAATTCGAACTTGCCGATACGCCGCTTCTGCGCACCGGTGAAGGCGCCGGGTTCGTGGCCAAACAGCTCGCTCTCGACCACCGACTCAGCCAATGCCCCGGCGTTGATGGCCACGAAGGGCCCGTCGCGGCGGCTAGAAAGGTCGTGCAGGGCGCGGGCCACCACCTCTTTGCCGGCGCCAGTCTCACCCAAAATCAGCACATCGGCACGGGTGCCGGCCAAGGCGCCGATCTGCTCACGCAGGCGTAGCATCGTCGGCGACTGGCCCACCAGGCGGGTGGCCAGTTGCTGACGGTCGCTCAAGGCCAGCCGCAGGCTGCGGTTGTCGAGCACCAGGCGGCGCAGGGCCAGGGCGCGGCGCACGCTGTCGAGCAGGGCGTCGCTGGCGAACGGCTTTTCGAGAAAGTCATAGGCGCCGGCACGCATGGCCTGTACCGCCAGCGGCACATCGCCGTGGCCAGTAATCAGCAGCACAGGCAGTTCGCTGTCGCGGCCGTGCAGTTGCTCCAGCAGTTGCAGGCCATCGATGCCCGGCATGCGGATGTCGCTGACCACCACACCGGGCCAGTCGGCTTCGATGCGCTCGGCCAGGCCTTGGGCATCGGCCAGCGCCACCACCTTGAGCCCGGCAAGGTCCAGGGTCTGGCTCAGGGCTTGGCGCAGGTGCGGGTCGTCGTCGACCAAAATGACCTGGGCTTGGCTGTCGATCAGTGTCTCGGGGCTCATGCCGAGGGGTCCTCCGAATTGGGCAGGGTTGCGCCGGGTGCCGCCACGCGCAGTTGCAGGGTAAGCAGGGCACCGCCTTCTGGGTGGTTGGCCAGCAACAGTTCGCCGCCCAGGGCGCGCATCAGGCTTTCGCAGATGGCCAGCCCCAGGCCAAGGCCCTGGGTGCGGGTCTTGGTGGTGAAGAACGGCTCTTTGGCATGCTCCAGTGCCTGGCGGCTGAAGCCCGGGCCGTTGTCGCGGATGTACAGGTAGACGTAGCCATCGCGCTGTTCGGCACTCAGCCAGAGGCGGCGCGGGTTGGCCTTTTCGGTCAGGGCATCGAGGGCGTTGGCCAGCAGGTTGCCCAGCACTTGGCGCAGGCGGGTTTCGCCGGCTTGCACCCACAACGTGGCCTCTGGCAAGTCGCGGATCAGCTCGACGGCCATCGCCCGGCGGCGCTTGGCCAGCAGCGCCAGGGCGTCGTCCAGTGCCGGCTGCAGGGCCACGCTTTCTGGGGCGTGGCGGTCGCGGCGGGCGAAGGCGCGCAGGTGGGCGATGATCGAGGCCATGCGCCCGGTCAGCTCACCGATCAGCTTGAGGTTGCCGCGGGCGTCTTCGGTGCGCTGGTGGTCGAGCAGGATCTCGGCATTTTCGGCGTAGCTGCGGATGGCCGCCAGCGGCTGGTTGAGCTCGTGGCTGATGCTCGCCGACATGGTGCCCAGCACCGACAGCTTGCCGGCCTGGACCAGTTCGTCCTGGGCTCGCACGGCCTCCTGCTGGGCGTTTTCACGTTCGAGCACGGCGCTCTTGAGGCGGGTGTTGAGGCCTTCAAGGTCGGCGGTACGTTCGGCGACGCGCTTTTCCAGCTCTTGACGGCCACGGGCCTCGAAGTCGATGCGGTCGATGTAGTGCCGACGCCGCTGCATCACCAGGCCGGCCAGCAGCACCAGCACCAGCAACGTGCCGGCGCCGATGGCCATCACCGTCTGCACCGAGCGGTCGACCAGGATGCGCGGGGCGAGGATGCTGACCTGCCAGCCGGTTTCCTTGATGTCGCGGGTCTGGGTGATCCACGCGTCCTGGTTCAGCACCAAGGGTTGCGGGGCCTGGGTCGGGTACGGCTGGATGGCGATGATCGCCTGGCGCTCGGCCTCGGTCAGCGCGCGGGTGGCGCGGAAACGCCAGTCCGGCCGAGAGGTGAGGATGACCACGCCGTTATGGTCGGTCAGCAACAGTTGCTCGGGGGTACGGCCCCAGAGGGTTTCGGTGTGGTCGAGGTCGACCTTGACCACCAGCACGCCCACGATCCGCTCGCGGTCGCGCACGGCGGCGGCGAAGAAGTAGCCACGCTTGGCCGAGGTGGTGCCCTGGCCAAAGAAGCGCCCCAGGTGGCCGGCCATGGCTTCGTTGAAGTAGGGGCGGAAGGCGAAGTTGCGACCGACGAAACTGTCGTGCTTGTCCCAGTTGGAGGCGGCCAGGGTATTGCCGCTAACGTCCATCAGGTACATGACCTCGGCACCGGTCTGCTGGACGATATCCTTGAGCAGGCGGTTGGCGTTGGTCACCGCTTCCAGGCGGAACGGGTCGGCCAGCACGCCGCGCAGCGCCGGCAGGTCGCCGAGGATTTGCGGCAGGGTTTCGTAGCGGTGCAGGGTGCCCAGCAGGTTGGCGACGTACAGGTCGAGGGTCTGGCGATTCTGCGAAGCCAGCTCTTCCTGGTAATAGCGCTCGGCCAGATGATGCAGCGGCCACAGCAGTGGGATCAGGCACACGGCCAGCAGGGCCAGGCTGCGCCAGCGGGGACGGCGTGGGGGCGTGGGTTTCGCGATCATCAGGTCAATGCGCCAGAAAAGTCTGACGCAATTATGCGCTACTTGAGGCAGTCGATCAGCGCCTGCTGCCAGTGCGGCAGGCTGATGTGCCATTGCTGGGCCAAGCGTGAGCAGTCCAAGCGTGAATTGAGTGGCCTGCGGGCGGGTGTGGGGTATTCGCTGGACGGGATGGGCTGCAGTTCGGCACAGGGTAACCCTTGCGCCTGCAACTGCTCGGCGATTGCCTGGGCGAAACCGAACCAGGAGGTCTCACCTTGCGCAGTGAGGTGGTAGGTGCCCCAGTCGCCAGCCTGCCCGGCTTGCCAGCGCTCGATCAGCGTGCGGGTGCTGGCAGCAAGGGTAGCGGCAGACGTCGGCGCGCCAATCTGGTCGTTTACCACGCGCAGTTGGGGCTTTTCCTGCAGCAGGCGCTGCATTGTCAGCAGGAAGTTGCGCCCATACAACGAATAGACCCAGCTGGTACGCAGGATCAGGTGCTGGCCGGCCACCGCAGTAATCGCCTGCTCGCCGGCCAGTTTGCTGTGGCCATAAACCCCCAGGGGGTTGGGCGTGTCTTGTTCGGTATAGGGCGTGGCCTTGCTGCCGTCGAAGACGTAGTCGGTGGAGTAGTGGATGAGCGGCGCACCCAGCCGTGCTGCTTCTTCGGCGAGCACGCGGGGGCCATGGGCATTGATTGCAAAGGCCCGCTCGGGCTCTTGTTCGGCCTGGTCCACCGCCGTGTAGGCAGCAGCGTTTATGATCAGGTCGGGGGCGAGCCGGCGCAGCGGCTCGCGCAGGGCCTCGGGCTGTGCCAGGTCGAGGTGCTCGCGGCCAAGCACGTGTAGCTCGCCAAGCCCGGCCAACTGCGCCTGCAGCGCCTGGGCAACCTGGCCATTACGGCCGCAGACGACGATTTTCATGGCAGCAGTTGCGCCTCGCTCAGCGGTACGCCGACTTTGTCTTTGTCCGACAGCACCGGCGGCCCCGCGAGTTGCCAGTCGATGGCCAGCTCAGCGTCGTCCCAGCGGATACAACGGTCTGCGCCAGGGTTGTAGTAGTCCGTGGTCTTGTAGAGAAACTCGGCCGATTCGCTGACCACCGAGAAGCCGTGGGCGAACCCCGGTGGAATCCACAATTGCCGATGATTATCGGCCGACAGGTGCACCGCGACCCATTTGCCGAACGTGGGCGAACTTCTGCGCACGTCCACGGCAATGTCGCGAATCTCGCCCTGTACCACCCGCACCAGTTTTCCCTGGGTGTTTTCCACCTGATAGTGCAGGCCGCGCAACACGCCTTTGACGGAGCGCGAGTGGTTGTCCTGGACGAAGTCCACGGTGACACCGGTGTGCTTCGCGAATTCGCGGGCATTGAAGGCTTCGAAGAAGAAGCCACGGCTGTCACCGTATACCGTTGGCTCAATGATCAGTACGTCAGGGATCTCGGTGGGGATGATGTTCATGCAGACTCGTTTGCCAGTTTGCCCAGGTACTGACCGTAACCGGTCTTCTTGAGTTTTTCAGCCTTGGCCAGCAGCTGGTCACGGGTGATCCAGCCCTTGTTGAAGGCGATTTCTTCCAGGCAGGCCACTTTCAGCCCCTGGCGGTTCTCGATGGTTTGCACATATTGCGAGGCATCCAGCAGGCTCTCGTGGGTGCCGGTGTCGAGCCAGGCGAAGCCACGGCCAAAGCGCTCCACGCGCAAGTCGCCGCGCTGGAGGTAGGCATTGGTGACATCGGTGATCTCAAGCTCGCCGCGCTCTGAGGGGCGAATGCCTTTGGCGATTTCGACCACGTCGTTGTCGTAGAAGTACAGGCCCGTCACGGCATAGCTGGACTTGGGCTTGAGTGGCTTCTCTTCGATGGACAGCGCGTTGCCCTGCTCGTCGAACTCGACCACACCGAAGCGCTCCGGGTCCTTGACCCAATAGCCGAACACGGTGGCGCCGCTGGGGTGGCTGACCGCGCGCTGCAACTGTTCGGTGAAGCTCTGGCCGTGGAAGATGTTGTCACCGAGGATGAGGCAGACCGAGTCGTCACCGATGAACTGCTCACCGATCAGGAACGCCTGGGCCAGGCCGTCGGGTGATGGTTGCTCGGCATAGCTGATGCGAATGCCGAACTGGCTGCCATCGCCGAACAACTGGCGATACTGAGGCAGGTCCTGGGGCGTGGAGATCAGCAGGATGTCGCGGATATCGGCGAGCATCAGCACCGAGATCGGGTAGTAGATCATCGGCTTGTCATAAATCGGCAGCAGTTGCTTGGATACCCCGAGGGTGATGGGGTGCAGGCGGGTGCCGGATCCTCCGGCCAGGACGATGCCCTTGGTCATGCAATGAGCTCCTTGATGTCGGTATTGCCCAGGCGTTCCCCCTGGTAGCTGCCATCCTGGACATGGCGGCACCACTGCAGGTTATCCAGGTACCACTGCACGGTCTTGCGCAGCCCGGTGGCGAAGGTTTCCTGCGGTACCCAGCCCAGCTCCCGTTCGATCTTGCTGGCATCGATGGCATAGCGCAGGTCATGGCCGGGGCGGTCCTGAACGTAGGTGATCAGGTCTGCATAACGGGCCACGCCTTCAGGGTGCTGTGGCGCCAGCTCGTCGAGCAGGGCACAGATGGCGTGGACCACGTCGAGGTTCTTTTGCTCGTTGTGGCCGCCGATATTGTACGTTTCGCCGACCTCGCCGCGGCTAACCACCTCGAGCAACGCCCGGGCGTGGTCTTCGACGAACAACCAGTCGCGCACCTGCTGGCCATTGCCGTACACCGGCAGTGGCTTGCCGGCCAGGGCATTGAGGATCATCAGCGGGATCAGCTTTTCAGGGAAATGGTACGGGCCGTAGTTGTTCGAGCAGTTGGTGATCAGTACCGGCAGGCCATACGTGCGGTGCCAGGCGCGTACCAGGTGGTCTGAGGCGGCCTTGCTCGCCGAATAGGGGGAGCTGGGCGCATACGGCGTGGTCTCGTGGAACAGGTCGTTGGCGCCATGCAGGTCGCCATACACTTCGTCGGTGGAGATATGGTGAAAGCGGAACGCACGGCGCTGCTCGGCAGGCAGGCGGCTCCACCAGGCACGGGTGGCTTCGAGCAGGGCATAGGTGCCGACGATATTGGTCTGGATGAACGCTGCCGGGCCATCGATCGAACGGTCCACATGGGACTCGGCAGCCAGGTGCATGATTGCGTCGGGCTGGAAGCGCTCGAGCACGGCACTGACTGTCGCCGCATCGGCGATATCGGCCTGGACGAATTCGTAACGGGTATTGTTGGCGATGCTTTGCAGCGACTCAAGGTTGCCGGCGTAGGTCAGCTTGTCGAGGTTCAGCACTTCGTGTTCGGTGTTGCCGATCAGGTGACGGACCAGCGCCGAGCCAATGAAGCCGGCGCCGCCTGTGACGAGTATGCGCATCTCAAGTCGCCTCTGGTAAACCAAGTTCTATGGCATGCAGCCTAGCTCGTCGGCTAGGGTGGTGGCAGACAAATATCATGGGTTTGAGCGTGATCATGATGGATATGCCGATTGATATCGATTTAATAAGCGATAAGGCTTTGCCGATCGGCTTTTTTTGCTTTTAAAGCCGATATATATCGGTTATAAATTTGCCATCGTTGCTCCTACCCCCATCGACCAACGCCCCAGCGCACATCGGCTCAGGGCCTACGCAGAGGTTAACCATGAAAACCCTCAATTCTACCCCCCGTGCCGACGGCTTCCACATGCCCGCTGAATGGGCGCCGCAGACCCAGGTCTGGATGGTCTGGCCGGAGCGTTCGGACAACTGGCGCCTGGGTGGCAAGCCGGCACAGGCCGCCCATGTGACATTGGCCAAGGCTATCGCCCGCTTCGAGCCAGTGACCGTGGGTGTTTCTGCTGGCCAGTACGAGAACGCACGCCGTCAGCTCGACCTGCCGAACATCCGCGTCGTGGAAATCAGCAATGACGACGCCTGGGTGCGCGACACCGGCCCGACCTTCGTCATCAACGACCACGGCGAAGTGCGCGGCGTGGACTGGGGCTTCAACGCCTGGGGCGGCTTCGATGGCGGGCTTTACGCACCCTGGAACCGTGACGAGGAACTGGCCGCCAAGGTCCTGGAAATGGAGCGCTGCCAGCGCTACCAGACCGAAGGCTTCGTGCTGGAGGGTGGCTCGATCCACGTGGACGGCGAGGGCACGCTGATCACCACCGAAGAATGCCTGCTCAACCGTAACCGCAACCCGCACCTGGGCCGTGAGGAAATCGAAGCGGTCCTGCGTGAGCAGTTGGCAGTCGATACCGTGGTCTGGCTGCCGGACGGCCTGTACAACGACGAGACCGACGGCCACGTCGACAACTTCTGCTGTTACGTGCGCCCAGGCGAAGTGTTACTGGCTTGGACCGATGATTCCAACGACCCCAACTACGCCCGCTGCCACGCGGCGATGGACGTGTTGAAGAACACCCGCGACGCCAAAGGCCGTGAGTTCGTGGTGCACAAAATGCCGATCCCTGGCCCGCTGTACGCCACGGCTGAAGAGTGTGCTGGCGTCGACCAAGTGGCCGGTAGCCAGGAGCGCGACCCGTCGGTGCGCCTGGCCGGCTCGTACGTGAACTTCCTGATCGTCAACGGCGGCATCATCGCGCCGAGCTTCGATGACCCTGCCGATGCCCAAGCCAGAGCCATCCTGGCCGAGCTCTTCCCGGATCATGAAGTGGTCATGATCCCAGGCCGTGAATTGTTGTTGGGGGGCGGCAATATCCACTGCCTGACCCAGCAGCAGCCGGCGCCAGTCAAGCGCTGAGACCACCCTGAATAAAGAGGCCCGTCATACGACGGGCCTTTTTTTCGGGCGACCTTTCCAAGCGACGTCCGGCCGCCTGAGTGGCATACGTTTTGTATTGTTTTTCAATTAGATAGCTCGAATGGGTCGGGCTCTCTGATCTGTAACAATGCCTACGTAAATTAGCCGCTCACGGGCAAAGGAGTACGTGTGGAAATGAACGCAGCAAGTGAGTCGGCTTTGTGCCCATCGGCCGTCAACCACCCATCGCTCAAGCTGTTGGCGCAGTGGTTGAAGCACCATGGAAACATCCAGGTCAGGACGACCGACCCACGACGTCTGCTTGCCGGGCGATACCCGCAAGGGCTGATCAGTGAAGCAGAGATGCAGGCGCTGATGGCGGTGTGGCACTGATCTCATCGGTTTTACCGGTGCTGGCCCCTTCGCAGCACAAGGCTGCTCCTACAGGTGGCGCGCGATCCCTGTAGGAGCAGCCTTGTGCTGCGAAGAGGCCGGTACAGCCAACAAACATCAGAAGCGGTAAGTGCTCGTCACCACCAGGCTCCGCGGGTCGCCCACCTGGATCTGCGCCGCACTGGTCGCCGAGCTGTAGTAGGTTTTGTCGGCAATGTTGTTCAACGCCGCCCGCACATCCCAGTCGTGGGTGCGGTAGCCGGCCAGCGCATCCCAGCGGCCGTAGCCTGGCAACACCGTGGTGTTCTGGTTGTCGGCATAACGCTCACCCACCAACGTCAAGCCGGTCTCGGCGTACCAGCCCAATTCCGGTTTCCAGGTCACAAACAGGCTGGCATTACGCTTGGCCACGTCGTTGATGCGGTTGCCTTCCTGGTTATTGTTGTCTTTGACGATGGTTGCATCCTGCAGGCCGATGCCCCCGCGCACGTACCAGTTGCCGACGATATTGCCGGTGGCGGTCAGCTCGATGCCTCGGGAGCGTTGCAAGCCGCTGAGCAGGGTGATTTCCGGGTTCTCCGGGTCACGCGTGCGGCGGTTGTACAGCTCCAGTTCATACACGGCGAGGGTGGTGGTCAGGCGCTGGTCGAACCAGTCGCTCTTGACCCCGATCTCCTTCTGCCGGGTCAGCTCTGGCCCGGTGTCGTTGGTGTTGCCCGGCGCGCCAGGGGTAATGCCGATCAGGCCACCGCCCACTGGCGAGAAGGTCTTGCTCCACGACGCATAGAAGGAGTGATCGCGCCACGGCGTGTAGACCACACCCAGGCGCGGGCTGGTGGTGTTGCTGTCCTGCGGCTCGGTCAGGCCATCCTTGTTGGTGGTTTCCACCTCGAACTGGTCGAAACGCACGCCGGCGAGCACCTGCCATTGATCGTTCAGGCGGACCTGGTCTTGCAGGTAGAGGCCACGGCTTTGGACCACGGTGTGGTTGTCGCTCGACAGCAACATCGGGCCCGTGTGCTGCCGGCTGCGGTCGGGGTTGCCAACGTCCAGGCTGGGCACACTATTAGGCGCAGCGGTGTACAGGGTCGGGTCACGCCGTTGGCTGCCGAACTCCAAACCCACCAACAGCTTGTGCTCCAGCCCCACGGTCGTGAAGTCGCCCTCGGCTTCGAGGTTGTTGAACAGGTTGCGGGTGTTCAGGTCCTGTTGCCAGCGCTGGCGGGTGACAGTGTTGGTGCTGGCGTTGTAGCCCGTCGCATAGGTGTTGTCGAACTCGCTGTCGAGCTTGAACAGGCCGAGGGTATGGCGCAGTTGCCAGGTTTCGTTCAGCTGGTAGTTGAGCCGCGAGCGCAGCGACTGGGCGCGGTCATCGATGTAGTCGCGCTGGGTATCGCTGTAGGTGGTGCTGCGGCTGACGTCGGCCGGGCGGCCATTGACCCCGGGGATACCGCGGTCTGGTGTGCGGTTGTAGCGGCTGTATTCGTACTGCACCAGCCAGTTCAGGTCGGGCGAGAGCTGCCAGCTCATCGACGGGGCGAACAGCTGGCGGCTGCCATCGATGCCGTCGCGGAAGCTGTTGTTGTCCTGGTTGCCCAGGTTCAGGCGCAGGCTGATGGTATCGCTGGGGTCGGCGCTGAGGTCGGCGTACAGGCTGCGCAAATCTTCGCTGCCGCCTTGCGCCTCGATGCTCGAACGGCGGCCGTGCTCCGGCGCCTTGCTGACGCGGTTGACGATGCCACCCTGGCTGCCGCGGCCATACAACACCGCTGCGGGCCCTTTGAGCACCTCGACCCGCTCGATGTTGTTCAGGTCGCGAATGTACTGGCTGTCGTCGCGAATGCCGTCCAGGTAGAAGTCGTTGCTGGCCTCGAAGCCGCGGATGCGCACGCTGTCGAAGCGCGTGTCGGCGCCGCTGCTGACGTTGGGGATGCCCTCAAGTGCCTTGCCCAGGGTGTTGTTGCCGTAGTCCAGCACGTTGGCGGTCTTGACCGTGTCGATGGCCTGGGGCACGTAGCGCACGGGCGTCGAGGTGCGCGTCGCAGTACTGACTTCCTTGACCCGCGGGTTGTCCTCCTCGCGCTCGCCTTCGGCAGTCACTGACATTTCCGGCAGGGTGGTGGTGGCAGCGGTGGCCAGGCTGGCGCTGAACAGCAGCGACAGGCCAAGCGTCAGCGGGGAGAGGCGGCAGGGTACAAGCATGGAGACATCCGGACCGTGGCAGGTGAGAAAGGGTGCGAATGGTAATGCTTGCTATTTACTGTTGCTTGGGTATTTGTAAAGGGTTGTCTTTACATATGTATCACTTTGTAACCGCCGCTGTTGTATGCTCCGCGCCCATGAAAGCTGCCGGGTTGGTCAAAGCGACATTTCTGACAGAAGAAAAAATGCCCACTGATAGCGCCAACAGGCATGGAAATGCACCAGCGGCTTGGGTGATTTTGGTTATATCAACCTGCATTTCACGATTTTTTGACATTTGTAATCGCACACCGCTAGGATTCGGCCAACGCCTGCTGGCCATGACATGGCCATGCTGCTGTAAAAGGCCACCGTGCGATTGCCGGCAAGCCTTTCAGTCTGGATCCGCATAGCGTCGAACCTACGAAGGGGCGTTGGTTCCTGGCGTCATATTGCGAAGCGTTTTTGATTAAGAAATAAGGAAAACAACATGTTGAAAACCAGGATCAGCCTGGTCGCACTGGCAATGATCGCCGCGACCCAGGCCCAGGCCAATGAGCAGGCCGACAGCAAGGGCTTCATCGAAGACAGCCACGCCAACGTTCTGCTGCGCAACGCCTACATCAACCGTGACAAGAAGCACGGTACCGATGACCAGATCGAATGGGGCCAAGGCGTCATCGCCAACTTCTCCTCCGGTTTCACCCAGGGCACCGTCGGTGTCGGCGTCGACGCATTCGGCCTGTACGCCCTGCGTCTGGACGGCGGCAAAGGCCACAACGGTGGTGGCGGCGTCGACTTCTTCAAACCGCACGACACCAAGAACGCCGACGGCAACGCCAGCTCGCCACATAACCTGGCCCGTGGCGGCGCAGCCGTGAAATTCCGCATCTCCAATACCGTGCTCAAGTACGGTGACCAGATGCCAGCACTGCCTGTGCTGCAGTATGACGACGCCCGTCTGCTGCCAGAAAGCTTCACCGGTACCCTGATCACTTCCAAAGAAATCCAGGGCCTGGAACTGAACGCCGGCCGCTTCACCCAAGAAGCGCGCAAAAGTGCCGAGCGTCGTGACGGTGGTGGCCTGAAGTCGATCAACGTCTTCGGTGGTAGCTACAAGTTCACCGACAACTTCACCGCTTCGCTGTACACCGCAGACAACGAAGACGTGATGCAGAAGCACTACCTGGGCATGAACTATGTCTTCCCGATCGCCAGCGACCAGTCCCTGACCCTGGACTTCAATGGCTACAAGTCGGACATCAACAACAAGTTCGTCAAAGCGGCCGAGCTCAATGGTGACTCCAACACCATCTGGAGCCTGGCGGCGACCTACGCCTACGGTGCGCACTCGTTCACCATCGCTCACCAGCGCAGCACCGGCAGCACCGGTTACAACTACGGCTTCTACCAGAACGCCGGCGGCGTGGGTGACGGTGGTTCGACCATCTACCTGGCCAACTCGTACTGGTCTGACTTCAACGCCGAAGACGAGCGCTCCTGGCAGCTGGGCTACGGCCTGGACTTCGGCGCCTACGGCGTACCGGGCCTGACCTACAAGCTGGCCTACGTAGTGGGTGACAACATCAACACCCGCAACGTCGCCAACCCGCAAGGTTTCGGTGAAGGTAAAGAGCGCGAGATCTTCAACCAGATCCGTTACGTGGTTCAAGACGGCCCGGCCAAAGACCTGTCGGTCAAGCTGCGCAGCTCGTTCGTACGCACCAACAATGCCGTACAGCAGAACGGCTACAACGACGACGGTAACGAAGTCCGCGTATTCGTCGAGTATCCGATCAGCATCTTCTGATCGCATGGCGTCGGGGCTGCTTTGCAGCCCTTTCGCAGCGCAAGGCTGCTCCTACAAATACATGGACATCGCGCTCGCTGCCCCTGTTGTAGGAGCAGCCTTGCGCTGCGAAGGGCCGCAAAGCGGCCCCAGCTCATCAAGCTGGGACGCTTTCCTCACGGCGCCTGCCAGTTGCCTTCGCTACCAGCACCCCCTCCCCAGTCTCCGGCGCAAAACTGTCGCTGCGCGCCATCCGCCACATCCGCGCATAAAACTCGCTTTCAATCGAGCCACTGAGCAATTCGCCAGGCTTGAGGAACGTATGCAGGTCTGAAAACAAGCCGATCTCGCTGGCGCTGACACGCCGTGCCAAATGTTTGGGCTTGAGCTCCGACGGGTGCTCCAGGCCCGCCGCCGCAAGCATCTCAGCCAATGTATGCAGGGTATTGCGGTGGAAGCTCGCCACCCGCTGAGCCTTGTCCGGCACCACCAACGCACGCTGGCGGAGCGGGTCCTGGGTGGCGACCCCGGTCGGGCATTTGTTGGTGTGGCAGCTCTGCGACTGAATGCAGCCAATGGCGAACATGAAGCCGCGCGCCGAATTCACCCAGTCGGCACCAATGGCCAGCACACTGGCGATGTCGAAGGCGCTGACGATCTTGCCCGCCGCGCCAATGCGAATGCTCGAGCGCAAATTCAGGCCGACCAAGGTGTTGTGCACGAACATCAAGCCTTCGCGCATGGGCACGCCCATGTTGTCACTGAACTCGCGTGGCGCCGCACCGGTGCCGCCTTCCTTGCCGTCGACGACGATAAAGTCGGGGGTGATTCCCGTCGCCAGCATGGCTTTGGCAATGCCCATGAATTCCCACGGGTGGCCCAGGCAGAACTTGAAACCCACCGGCTTGCCGCCCGACAGTTCGCGCAGGCTGGCAACGAACCGCAGCAGTTCGACCGGCGTGCGGAACGCGCTATGGGCGGCCGGCGAAATACAGTCTTCGCCCTCACGCACGCCACGGGTGGCGGCGATTTCCGGGCTGACTTTGTGCCCTGGGAGGATGCCGCCGTGGCCGGGCTTGGCGCCTTGGCTGAGCTTGATCTCGATCATCTTCACTTGCGGCGAGCGGGCTTGCTCGGCGAAGCGTTGTGGGTCGAAACGGCCTTCTTCGGTGCGGCAGCCAAAGTAACCGCTGCCGATCTCCCAGATCAGGTCGCCGCCATGTTCGCGGTGGTACGGGCTGATGCTGCCCTCACCGGTGTCATGGGCAAAGCGCCCCAGCCGTGCACCCTGGTTGAGCGCCGCGATGGCGTTGGCGCTGAGGGCGCCGAAACTCATGGCCGAGATGTTGAAGATCGATGCCGAGTACGGTTGCCGGCACTGCGGCCCGCCAATGGCGATGCGGAACGAGGCGGGGTCGGGCGTGGCCACCGGCAGCATCGAATGGCTGATGAATTCGAAGCCGGGTTTGTAGGCATCGTTGAGCGTGCCGAAGGCTTTTTCGGCGCTCTCGTTCTTCGCCCGTGCATACACCAGGGAACGCTGGGACCGTGAAAACGGCAGCTTGTCGTCGTCACCTTCGATCAGGTATTGGCGGATTTCCGGGCGGATGGTTTCGATCAAGTAGCGGATGTTGCCCAGGATCGGGTAGTTGCGCCGCACCGCGTGGTGGCTCTGGCGCAGGTCATTGAGGCCGACCAGGCTGAGCAGGGCGGTGATCAGTGTGAATGGCCAGAGCCAGGCATGTTGGGGCAGTAATGGGAGGCTGGCACAGGTGAACGACAGGCAGATGAAAAGGCAGGCGTAGCGGCTGGGCAGTGAGTGTTTCATGGGTCCATCGCAGGCAGGATGACCCGCCTAGGATAGGCAATGGCGGGCTGCGGAAAACCTGGGCAATCGGTAAAACACTGTTACCTGATCCCGAGCGCTCAGCTCTTTGTAGGAGCGGCCTTGCGTCGCGAAAGGGTCGCGTAGCGGCCCCAGGTTTTGTGTTACTAGCAAAATTGCCGGGGCCGCTACGCAGCCCTTTCGCGACGCAAGGCCGCTCCTACAAAGGCGCGGTGACAGGTTATCGAGGTAACAGCACGCTGGCCCGCAGCCCACCGCCGTCGCGGTTGCACAACAGCAACTCGCCGCCATGGCTGGCCGCGATCCGCTGGGCAATACTCAACCCCAAGCCATACCCGCCAGACGCCTGGTTACGCGACCCTTCACCCCGCACGAACGGGTCGGTAACCGTCGCCAGCAAGCCTGGCGCGATCCCCGGCCCTCGGTCATCGACATGGATATAAACCCCCGTGGTCGCGCGCTCCAGCGTGACCGAAACCTCCTTGCCATAGCGCAAGGCATTGACCAGCAAATTCTGCAGGCAGCGCTGCAGCAGCAGCGCATCAACCCGCAAGCTGCCGCCCTGGCCATGAACCGGCAGTGGCTCGCGGGCTGTGGACAAGTCGGCACACTGCCGCGTCACCAGCCGGTCCAGGTCCACCTGTTGCAGGTTTTGCTGCTCCCCGGCCCGCAGGTAATCGAGCACTTGGCCAATCATGTCGTCCATCTGCGTGATGTTCTGCCGCAGGCGCTGGCGATGCTCGTCGTCCGGCAAGCGCTCCAGGCGCAGGCGCATGCGGGTCAGTGGGGTGCGCAAGTCGTGGGACACGGCAGCCAGGAAATAGGCCTTGTCGTTGACCATCGCAATCAACCGCTGCTGCATCGCGTTGAAGGCCTGGGCGGCCTGGCGCACTTCTTCCGGCCCGTCCAGCGCCAAGGGCGGCTGTTCCAGGTTGCTGCCCAGGCCGCGCGCGGCATCCGCCAGGCGCCGCAACGGGCGCAGGCACAGGCGCACCGCCACCAGGCACACCAGCAGCACAGCGACGATGCGCAGGGCATACACCCGCAGCAGGTAATCGCTGATCAACACCCAGGCGGACTCGCCGCTCCAGCCCTGCAGCTCCTGGCCATCGATGGTCAGCCAATGCCCATCGGCCAGCGGCACGGCAAACGCGATATGTGCCTGCGCCGTGCGCAAACCGAACAGGCTGCGCCAGACAATCGGCTGGCCCAGTTCATCGGTCAGGTGCACCTTCAGCAGGCGCACCTCCTGGGCGTGGCCAAGCTCGTACTTGAGGGCCTGTTGCAGCAGCAGCTCGATACGCTTGCGCCCTCTGCGTTCGTCGTGCTCCGCCGCGGGCAGGTTTTCGGCACAGCGCAACTGATAGTGGGCAGGTGCCTGCATCGGGCTGCCATGGCAATTGGCACTGGCAATCAGCGGCGCGCTGCGGGCGGCGATCAGCCGAACAGGGGCCTCAAGCACCTGGGCGAAACGCACATCGAACCAGATGCTGCTCGACATCAACTGGATCACCACGGTGCCGCTGACCATGATCAGCAGCAGTTGGCCAAACAGCGTGCGCGGCCACAGCCGGCGAAGCCAGCGCATGTCAGGCATCAGCCTCGCTGCGCGCAAGGCTCAGCAAGTAGCCTTCGTTGCGGATGGTGAGGATCTGCGCTGCGCCGCCCGGCGCGCGCCGCAATTGCTGGCGCAGGCGGCTGACGCACATGTCCACCGAGCGGTCGTCAGGCAGGTGGTCGCGGCCGAACGCACTGCGGGTCAGCTGATCGCGGGACACCACGCGGTTGTTGGCCTCCAGCAGCTCGCGCAATACGCGGTGGTCGGAGCGGGGCAGGGTCAGCGTTTCGCCGTCAGGGCGGGTGAGCAGGCGTTTGACGTGGTCGAGGCGAAACCCAGCGAACTGCTGCGCTTCCACCGCGGGCTTTGCAACCGGCGTATCGAGGCGCTGCGGGCGGCGCAACACCGCTTTTATCCGGGCAATCAGCTCGCGCGGCTC
Organism: Pseudomonas sp. DCB_AW; assembly: GCF_026240895.1. Classification (NCBI taxonomy): domain Bacteria; kingdom Pseudomonadati; phylum Pseudomonadota; class Gammaproteobacteria; order Pseudomonadales; family Pseudomonadaceae; genus Pseudomonas; species Pseudomonas sp. DCB_AW. The sequence goes on along the minus strand of NZ_JAPFCE010000051.1, from coordinate 18,362 downwards.
GAAGGGTTTGGCCAGGTAATCGTCCGCGCCCACTTCCAGGCCAATGATGCGGTCCAGCGTGCTGCCTTTGGCCGACAACATGATCACCGCCAACCCGGGCGTCGATTGCAACTGGCGGCACAGGCTCAAGCCATCCTCGCCGGGCAGCATCAAGTCCAGCACCACCAGCTCGACTTTATGCAGCGCCAGTTGCTCGCGCATCCCGTCGCCGTCAGCGGCCGCTAGCACGGTATAGCCGGCATCGGTCAGGTAATCGCAGAGAAGTTCGCGGATCTCGTCGTCATCGTCGACAACCAGCAGGGTCGTGCTCATTTCAAAAAACACCTGTTCGATGAGGGCCGGTGGCGCTCGTTACGTTCGATTACAAGCCCGTACAAGCCGGGCCTGGAGCCCCAAGGGCGGATCCCTAGAATCGTAACAAAAAATCATCTGCGAATACGAAGCCTTCCCAAATGAAACCTCGGAGCATCATGAACGACTTCTCTCCCATCAGCCGAGGCGGAAGTCGCCTCAACCCGCTGGCCTTCTTCATTGCCGTGGCCATCAGCGGTGGAGCGATGGCGGCTGACAGCCAGCCCCTGGAGCTGGATGCCACGCAGATCGAAGACAGCGCGCTGGTGCCTGCCGATGAAACGGGCCAGCTAGGGTACACGGTCGAGAGCAGCCGCAGTTCAACCGGCCTCAAACTGACGCCGCGCCAAACACCGCAGTCGGTGACCACCATCACCCGCCAGCAGATGGACGACCGCGCCATCCACACCATCGAGCAGGCGCTGGAAACCACGCCAGGCGTGACCGCAAGCAAGGCCGAGGTAGGCGGCCGCACCGACTACCGCGCCCGCGGTTATTCCATCACCAACTGGAAGGTCGATGGCCTGCAGTTCCAGGGCGGCTCCGATTTCAGCGGCGGGGGTAATGCGCTGAACATGGACCTATACGAGCGCATCGATATCGTCCGTGGCGCCAACGGCCTGCTCGGCGGCACCGGCGACCCGTCGGCCACCGTCAACCTGATCCGCAAGGCCCCGACCAAAACCTTCGGCGGCAGCGCCTACGCCACCTACGGCAGCTGGGACAAACGCCGTCTGGGCGCCGACCTTAACCTGCCGCTGTCCGAAGACGGCCGCCTGCGTTCGCGCTTCGTGATGACCCAGCAGGACGCCAACTCGTTCCGCGACAACCAGTCCGACCGCTCCCGCGCCGCGTTGGCCAACTTCGAATTCGACCTCGACGACGCCACCACCCTGGGCGCCGGCTACCAGTACGAATACAACAAAGTCGTCGGCGGCGGCTGGGGCGCGAACATCCCGATCTGGTACGGCGACGGCAGCAAGACCGACCTGCCGCGCAGCACCAACGTAGTGCCGAGCTGGAGCTTTGGCGAATACACCACCCGCACCGCCTTCGGCTCCCTCGAACACCGCTTCGACAACGACTGGTCGCTGAACCTCAAGGCCGCGCAAAGCACCGCCGAGGCCCTCAACCACCGCGGCCTGGCCAAGGTCAACTCGGCCGGGCGCGGCAGCTTTGGCGGCTACTGGGACCAGGACGGCAGCGGCGCCGTGCTCAACGGCCTGCACAGCTCCAGCGACACCACCCAGCAGTCTGCGCAAATCGACCTGTCCGGCCCGTTCCAGCTGTTTGGCCGCACCCACCAAGCGATGGTCGGCTACAACGACAGCCGCACTGTCGCCTGGTCGCCGGAATACACCTGCAACATGGTCAGCGACAGCCAAGTCAGCGCCGCAGCACTGGGTTGCCAGTTCCGCGCCAACAACGGCTTCCCGCTGACCGACTGGCGCAATGGCGTGGATGACGATTACGACATGCTCGCCTCGCGCACCGGCCGCCACAGCAAAACCACCACCCGCCTGCAAGGCATGTACGCAGCGACTCGCCTGAGCATCACCGACCCACTGTCGGTGATCGTCGGCGTGCGTACCAGCAACTACTCGGCCATCACCCGCAGCAACGCCGGCGTGCGCACCAGCCAGGAAGAAAACGGCATCGTCACCCCCTACCTGGGGGCTATTTACGACCTCAACGACACCTACTCGCTGTACGCCAGCTACACCGACATCTTCACCCCACAAACCGCCGAGACCAGCAGCGGCAGCAAAGTCGAACCCATTCGCGGCCAAAGCTACGAAACCGGCATCAAAGGCGAGTGGTTCGATGGCCGCCTGAATGCCTCGGCCGCGTACTTCCGCACCAAGCAGGAAAACAAAGCGGTGCTGGACGGCGACCTGACCACCCCCACCGGCAACGACGCCTACAAGGCCGGTTCCGGCCAGGAAACCGACGGCATCGACCTGGAAATCGCCGGCGCACTGACCCCCAGCTGGAACGTCTACGCCGGCTACACCTACCTGCACTTCCGCCGCATCGACAGCGACGGCCGCAGCGACCCGTCACACCTGTTCAAGGCCTCCACCACCTATCGCCTCTCCGGCCCATTGGACCGCCTGACGCTTGGCGCAGGGGTTACCGCGCAGAGCAACATCCGCGCGGTATCCAGCCCCGCAGGCCAGCCCACCAATGGCGTGAGTGCAGGCTCGACCGACGTCAACTGGTCGGGGTATGCGATCTGGAATGCCATGGCCAAGTACCAGCTGACGGACGAGACCAGCGTTAGCCTCAATGCCAATAACCTGTTCGACAAGCATTACTACACCCGCTACGGCTTCTATGCCGGGGCAATCTATGGCGACCCCCGCAATCTGTCGCTGACGCTCAGCACGTCATTCTGACGCCCCCCTGTAGGAGCAGCCTTGTGCTGCGAATGGGCCGCAAAGCGGCCCCATTCCCACCCACAATCAACTGCATTGCACCCCCGACACCTCATCAATCGGCTTATCCAACCGGTCCTCAAACCTGTCCCAGTCCTCGCCGAACAACTCCACTGGATGCATGGTCCGGTCTGACCCATTGCCACAGGCCAGTGCCTTGGCTGGGCAGTAGAGGTCGCAGCCCCAGCAGATGCGCTCGGGGTGGCTGGGGTGGCTGGGGTGGCTGGGGTGGGTGGGGAATTTTTTGGGCATGGTGTTCAGTCCTGGCAGGTGGGGGCTGATTTCACGCTATGCGGTTTGGTGGTTTGGGTTTTGATTGAGATCAAGGTGGGGTTGAACCTGCCCGTAGCCACTTCTCTAATGCTCAAGATCAGGTCAACGTAAAGACCAATGTCATTATGGTGAGCAAGCCATCATGGCATCCATCAATGTGCGTATCGACGACGATCTCAAAAACCGCGCCTAACGCGAGCTCTAGAGGTGGGTGTTACGCCTTTCGAGCTCGGGCGCCAGGCACTGCAGTACGTCGCCGAGCGCGGGCAGTTGCCCTTTAAGCCTGTACTGATGACCGAGAATGATGAAGCGCTGCCTGCGCGCCTTGCCGATCCTCAGCGTGTGAACGTTTCGCTGGATGACCTATAGCCTTGAGTTTGATGCGAGAGCGCTGATGGAATGGCAAAAACTGGGGGATACGGTCAGGCAGCAGTTCAATAAAAAACTCGTTTCGGTTTTGGTCAATCCGAGAGTTGAGGCGAACCGGCTGCATGGTTTGCCGGACTGCTACAAGATCAAGCTGCGCAGTAGTGGGTACCGGTTGGTTTACTAGGTGATCGATCTGTAGGTTGTCGTTTTTGTGGTCGCTGTGGATAAGCGGGAGCAGGCTTATCGTAAGGCGGAAGAGCGATTGGTGGGGAAGACTTCATAACGAACATGCTGGTGAGGGCGGGGTGGAGAGGCTCAAAGCATTCGGTGGAGCGCAGCAGAGCTGAATGGCGGTTGTCGCCGTCGGGGTGTTTGTACTCGTGCCGTCCGGGCTTTGCTGTGCGGCAGGTGCTGGCTACCAACGGATTTAGACGGAATGCCCCTCCGAAAAAACCGCCGCAAGGCGAGTTTTTTGGAGGGGCCAGAGATATTAAAAGCTTTCTGTACGGCACCAGGAGTCGAAGTAGAAATCAACTAGGTGATATTTACGGGATTGTTACTGATGGTCTCGGCCGCTATCCCTAAAAATACCCATCAAGTTAAATTTTATTTGAAGGCTCATGCGGAACGATTTGAGAGATTTGGTACTGCGTTGATGAAATCTGTTAGATATAAGCTATGGCACGCTCTAGAAGCTTTCTCTCGAATCCGTCAAAGTACCCAGGAATTATTTTCTTGTGTTGTATGATGTACCCTAACAGACTGTCTACTGTTGAGTCTTCATTTGCGTCGGCGAGATCATATATCTTGTTTGCTAGATAAGCAGGAATTCCAAACTCTTCAAGCGCGACGATCGGCGCCGGAAGATACATAGATTCTAGGCTGAATGCAAAAGCTGTATAGTCTCCGCAAAAGTAGTTGTATCGTTTGAATATCGTGCGCTGAATGTCACTTATCGCTAAGATAATTTTTGGCAAATTGTAGCCTATTAGATTCCTCTTGAAGTCAAAAACACTTTGCACGGCGTCATCTATCTCGTAATTCTTTGCGCGAGAGGCCAAAAAGTCATATTCGCTTTGGATTAGCTCTCTATCTTCAGCTTTGTTGATGATATTTAGTACACGATAGAAAAGTTGGTTGCTGCTCTTAACGCATCCCCCACCCATTCGTGACACGCCGAAGTATTTGAACATTATTTCGCAAAGGTGCCTTAGTTGGTGTTTGTTCGGGTGCTTTCCAGACCATGTCATTAGGCGATGCCATGGTTTGAATTTTTCCATGAGAGCTTCAGCAAACTTTATCATTCGCTCTGGCGGTACACCAATGTGTCTATTTAATAGGCTGATTGGGATGTATTGCTGTGTAGTGTAATTAGATAGCGAGGCGCGTTTCTCAGAACTCAATTCATCTATTATGCTGAGGAGCATTGAGGCAGAGGCATTGTCATCCTGTGTTACAATTGGTACGTCAATAAATGGAAGTTCAGCCGTTGGCTTGCGCCCAATTACATGGATGTTTCCAACAAAGTGCTCGAACATGCGCCCGCTACGGCCGCTAATATTGTTGAACGTGAAGGAGTCTAACTGCGTTGCGCCTCTAATGCAGTCATCGTAAATTATTACATTTCTCGCGTTTGTGTTGACGCCTTCAATTAAGGTTGAAGTGCAAACTAGTATGTTAATAAGCTTCTCGTTAAAGGCCTCTACAATATAGCCAGAGACTACTCGTGGTAGTCTTCCGTGATGACAAGCGATACCATATTCAATCGCCTGCGCCATCGACCAGTCATTGTGATAAATCTCTCGCAACCATGAAGAAAATGAGTTCTCATGTTTTTTTTGATTAATTAGATCGTATGACATGATTTTTTTGACTAAAGATGCAGCGCGATTTGGCGTTTTGCAAAAAATTAGAGTTTGTTCATTTGGTTTTAGATTGCTCAAAATATTTCTAAGATGTTCGTCTCTATCTATATCTTTTTCAGTGTCAGTACCGTGCGGCCTAATTTTATAGCCGTACTCGTTTGCAGCTACTGTTTTGTAGTTGTCATACCTGACGAACACGCAGTTTAGCTTTTCTTCAATGCCATGTGCTAGCCCGTTTATGTTAGGGCCAAGCATGTAGAAGCGTTTGCAAATCTTAAAGAGCTTGTGGAATGCTAAGTTCAGCCGATCGCTTCTGTAATCTTCTGAGTTCAAGGGAGCTAGTTTGTAAAACTCATCAATAATAAAGAAATCAACTTTTTCCAGGTTTCTGCACTCAAGTACTCTTTCTTGTGTATAAATGTATAGATTTCGGTTCGAAGGTTTTTGTGATGATTGTGTGATTATTTTATAATCTTGCTTGTGTTTGGTAAATTTTTTACGGAGTTCGTCCATAAGGGCGATGGTTGGAACAATAATTACTAGGTTTGAAAATATGCCTGAGCTTATTAGCGCGTCAATAACCAAGCTCTTCCCAAAGCTCGTCGGGGCACTTAGAACAATATTCTCTCCATTTATTATTCTGTAGTAAATTTCGGCTTGTTTAAGGTGGAATGTGATGTCTTCGGAAATGGGTGATTTAAATATTTCAAGCCGAAATTTATCTTTTGTTGTAGTAGAAGACTGGTCAATATATGGGAAAAGCCCTAGCTCAGATATAAGTATATTCAGCAAACCATTAAGTGGACGAAATTCATTGCGTCGCTCTAGGCATCGCAGCGTAAGATCTTGTATCAGAAAGTGATCTGCTTGGTTTGAGTTGTATAGCTGAATTAATTCAAGAAATAGCGTCTGCCAGGAGCTGAAAGACGGGTTGTCGATATCTGCGCGAAGCTCAGAATAAGATGCCTTGTTCATGCGTTGAACTCCGTGGCAAATGTGTCGTGCAATTTCTGCACATCATCAACAGGAAATAGGAAAACACGCAAATCTATTAGAGGAACGATGTGCGAATTGTATGCAGATACAACTCTGTTTCTGCATTCATCTACATCGCTTTGAAACAGGTCAAGAAATTTGGAAGGGTTGTATTTATTGATGGTTTCAGAATTGCTACACAAAAGAATTGGAATAATTATCTTGTCGAACTTTTCGGATAGGCTAAGGTTTGGCATTGAAAGCTTCTCTAGTTTGGATATGTGTGGCCAACTAGGTTCTAGAGCAGCTAAAATGAAGACAAGTCTGTCTTTTATTCCGCCTGCGCGAATTAGCAAATCGACGCGATGAATAGCTTCTTTTACGGCATTCTCTAAATTTTCTTCCATCGCTGAGATGCCAAGCCATAATTCAACTTTCCCATTGCTAATAACAATATGAGAGCAGGAGAAGATGGCTTCTCCGTCTATAGTGGTTGTGTTGGAAATGATGGGGATCGTCTTGTGATTCTGGCGTATCGCAATGTGTAGGAGTAAGTCTGCAAGCGCAGCAGGATCTTCGATTTTGAAGTTGCGCCGAGCACTTTGAATTCGTTTAAAACTATGCGTGCTTAGGGCGCTTTTTTCCTTAGGCGTGAGAGCATAGTCCTCAACCCAGTTTAAGGCTTGATCAATCAGATTTCCCCTGCGCCACTCACCAAGATCAAAGCCAATATCTAATCCTTTGATATTTGGCTCAGCTATAGAACAGTCGATCGAAATATTAAACGGGCTTTCTGGGTGAGGAATACCATCGAATGAGATCTCCTCTCCGTCGATAATTGAAATGCCACTATTATTAATGTAATCCTTAATTGATTGCTTCTGAAATAGAGAGCGGAAGGAGACAGCCTGAAGTGCAGAGCCAATGGTTTGAATGGCTAAAAAACCGATGGCATAATTTTTGAAAAATACTGGTCCTCCAGAAAGTCCTCCAGCGTGCGCTATCTCTGCAGGTTTTCCAAACTCAAAATCGTATTTGTAGGTGCTTGAAAAGTCGAAGATATTAGATATTTTGCTTGTAACAGGAAAGTGTAGGCGACTTTTCTCTGCCGAATAACCGATGGCTCTTATTTCGTCACCAAGCTCGCTTTGATATTGGCCCAATTCAATTATGCAGCTTGTTTTAAACGTCGAAGAAGTTAAAATCGCAAAGTCGGATTCTGCATCAAACAAAACACATTCGACTGAATGAGAGGTGTCCGAATAATACTCATCTCGATTTCGGAAAATCTTTAGAGAACGCGCATCACTCAGTACATGGTAAGCAGTAAAAAAAATTGACTCTGCTACTGCAAAGCAAGTCCCTGTTGCAATCGCAATGTTCTGGTCATTATAAGCTTCGAGTATGAAGACGTTATCAAGCTTGAAGTCTTTCGTAAGTTCTTTGCTCAAAGTTCTAGTTCCTCAACGTTCTGGTGTAGACTAATATTGCCCTCCCAGTTCTCGATGTTCATCAGAAACGATTTTGTCAAATGTTGGATATTGTAGTTAATAATAATTTTCGCTGAGCGATTCGGCGCATATTTTACTATTCTGGCAATTGTTTCTAGGTCTGGATGACAGGACTTTTTTCCGTTAGTAGATATGAGGTAGTGAGAGGTATCTATTCGTTTAATTAGCTCTACATTGAAGTTGTTTTTGCTTCCATGGTGCGGAATTTTTATTGCGTCAACCTTTAAAGTGGGAAGCTCATTTTCATCCAGCCAAGAGCTAATAGTGGCAGCGTTGGAGTCAGCAAGCATCAATATGCTTTTGGATTCTGTTCTGAGCAGAAAAGAAATGCTGCTTTTGTTAGGAAGTGAGTCGTCATCCTTGAAAGGGCGACCGGCCAAATAATCTATGTCGTCACTGTTGCTAGATATGGCTTGGTCAGATCTCATAGGTTGGTCGATCGAGCTAAGGTAGCTTTCGAAAGCTGAGCTATAGCTTTTATCAATGATGCGCCTTTTGATACCTCTTGCTTTTAATACAGCCGTCCAGTTATCTCTCAGTTGATCTAAGTTTTCTTTCGTTGGACCTAGAAAGCTTAGCTTGAACTCACCCACTGTTATGGTTTTTTCTAGAGGCTGCCTTGTAATTGCTTGGCCATTGAATTCTAAATTTGTTTCAAAGCCTTTGCTTTTAATTATAAAGGACAGTGAGGTTCCTTCTGAATATCCTATTCTCTTGTCTTCATCTAGCAGTGTACTAGAAGCAGAAATTGCCGCTAGCTCTATTGCATCATGTCTGGTGCCTGGCTCGGTGGAGGTTTCTGAAATTATTTGGTTTGCACCATTGAAATAAATCCTGTCAACTTTATTTGAATGCAATGAGGTGAGAAGTCTTATTGCGCCACCAACATGATCATTATCAATATGGCTAACAAATAGGGCGTCCAGTTTGTCAATTTTCTGTATTGAGCTTGACCATTGGGTGAATGATTTTGCCGTACCACCATCTATTAGAATTTTGGTTGTGTTACCTATGATTAGGACTGAGTCGCCGTAATCAGCTTTCTGCATCAGAATTTTCATGACATGCCATCCCTAGGCCCAAGCATTAGGCGATCATGCCAAATTGCTATTAAAAATAGTAGCTGTGATGAAAACCATCCAACCCGCTTCTGGCGCTTGAGTGATCAGTTTCTTTTACAGAAAGCATTCGAAACGTTCCCACGTCATCTCGCCAAGAATGCTGAGTGTTATCAAGCTTGAGGGCCCTTGCGACCTGTGGGGATGTCCTCTAACGCGGGACTGGCGGCTCCTTACGTTCGGGAGCAAGGGCATCTCATGATCCGGCCTCCTGAGCACCGTTACCGGTGGGCGGGTGGAGGCTGCATTGGCTGACCAGACCTGCGCCGGGAGATCCTGAGCCGCGTGAAAGCAGTAATCCGATGACCGGGGCATCCCTGACTGTCAGTCAGGTGCAGTCCATTCCCTGGTCTGCGGCACCATCATCTACATGGCTTTTGCTGGTGAAACCGGCGTTTGTCACGACGATTGTCATGAGGGGGATTGACGCAAAGCGTTGTGCGATCAGGGCTGTAGCAGTGTTTGAAGTGCCCGTCTCTTTCCAGGACAAAGAGGTGGATACAGTTGGCGCAATTTACGACAAAGCGGATAGGTTGCTGCAGGAAAGCGGGGTTGGTGATGACCGCGATTATGCGCAGAGTAGCAATGTCAGCCATTGCATTCGGCGGGATGTTGGGAGCCTCTGGATATCAGTCATAGAGGGTTATCGCGCAGAGCATATCTCTCCGGTAGCGAGTCCCGTTGGCGAGCCCACCAATGGCGTGAGCGAACGGGGTACTGACGTCAACCGGTCTGGGTAGCCGTTCTGGAATGCCAGCAATCTGTTTGATAGACATTACTTCGCTGGGTACGGGTTCTATGCGGGGGGCGACCTTTTGGGCGCTGGGGAAATCTCTGGTTGGCGGTGAGAACGGCGTTTTGGCGGAGGCACTTGGGGCTGCTGTGCAGCCCATCGCAGGCAAGCCAGCTCCTACACGGGGCGTGCAGTTTTCAAGGGTAAGGGTGGCCTTTGGATATGGGGGTAGCTCAAATTAATGAAGCTGATGCGTGTACAGTTCGCTGCAAGCTGGCAATCCCGTGACGGGCCAATCGGGCTGATCTGTTGAAGGGGTGGATGAAATGGCATCGATGAAACGAACCCGCCTGCGGGCAGTTCAGCCTCGATCAGGCGCTAGTCTCGAGCTGACTTTTGTCGATGGGCAGCGGTTCACCCTGGATATGAGCAACGCGCTCGAAGCCTATCCTGGCTTGGCACCACTGACTGTGCGTAAAGCGTTCGAAGGCGTCAGGTTGGGTGATGGAGGGTGGTCTGTGGAATGGCCGGAATTGGACATTGAGATCGGTGCGGATACCTTACTGCTGGACGCGCTCGCCCAGTCGGCACCTGATAAAAACACCTCGCCCTGATGGACTGAGGGGCGTCGCAGCGGACACACACAAACAAAAAAGGCCCACCTTTCGGTGAGCCTTTTTTGATACTGCGTATGGTGCCGGCACCAGGAATCGAACCCGGGACCTACTGATTACAAGTCAGTTGCTCTACCATCTGAGCTATACCGGCAATGGGGCGTCATTATAACGATCGTTTGGCGCCTGTAAACCACTTCCTTGCGATTGTTTGCAAATGAGCTAAGTCACCGGCTTAAAAGGAGATTTTTCCTACCAGCCGCGGTGGATCGTGTTGACGTTTGGCTCGGTTTTGCCGGGGTTGAAAAACAGCTTGTCGTTGTCGCAGCCGCGCTTGCGGCAAGGGGTGTCGGCGCGCAGGGGGAGGCCTCGGTCGCCGCCCAGCTGCATGGCGGGGGTGTCCCAGCCCAGGTTGCTGGAAGACTGGCTTGGGGTGCCGCCGGCACACGCGGTCAGGGCCATGGCGAGGGTCAACAGGGCAAGGGGCTTGGCTTGGGTCACGATGAGGGTCCGTTGTTCCATTGTCGGCTCTGGCGCAACGCCAGAAGGTCGCAGGGCTGGCGGTCAGCGTGCGACGTGTCTTTTTAATGATTTAGGGGGCGGATGATACACCCTGGAAGGGGAGGCGGTGCGTGACCTGTAAGGCATTTCTGAACCTGAAACCAAATGCTTCGGGGTTGGGCTGCTTCGGACCTATCCTACGCGCGCTGCCGAAGTATCGCTGTTGTCGGGGAAGTGCCTCACGGATACCGTTTTCGGGTCGTTTCGGCGACCGGGTGTGAGAACCCGATTGAGAAATTGGCGGCACTGTAATGGTGGCCGTGCGCGGGCAGACTTCGGTCTGGCCGAGTCTTTTCGCGTTTTTTCTCCTCGGTTTCTCACCCCGCGTACGGCTGCCACCTTCATTCCGTGAGAAAGATCGGGTGGCAGTTCCTTTTTGAGAAAAAATGGAAGTTCGCCATGATCAAGATCGTCCCCGATCCCCCCCAGTCCCACATTGAGATCACCACCGCAGGCCTGGAAACCTTCCTCGAAGTCGGCAACCCACCGGTTAACCTGCTGCGCGTACAACCCGGCATCCCCATCGACGACGCCTACGAGCAGGTGTCGATCCTGCTCGGCTATATCAAGCACCTGCTCAGGGAGGGCGATATGGAAGACGACCATAAGCAGTTGGGCGCAGCCGATTACCTGGCGGCCCTGGCCAAGGCACTGATGAACGATATCGAGCTGGCCAAGAACAAAAACCGTTGACGCATCCGGCCGCTTTGTGGCCCCTGCAGAAAGCACAACAAAAGTTTATGCACAAGTAGCATTGCCAACTTGCGCGAAAGGCATGCCGAACCCATACGCCGCTGGTCTTTGCGCAAATGCCTGTTTTTGCGGGCCTTGAACTGCCTGCAGGAATAAGCCAAACGCTTGAAATAGCGCTTGGATCCAACCATTCATCAAAAGCTTGTGCACAGACTTATCCACAGGTTGTGCTGCGGCTAACGGTCGCGTTCCGCGAGGATGAGCAGGTTGCGTGGCGTGAGTGGATAGTCGCAGAACAAGCCAAGGCGCACGGCATAGCCTTGTTGTTCCATGAACAGGGCGCGGTCGAGTACCAGCCACAGTTCCAGCGGGCGGCGGAACAGGTTGCGCATCCGTTCGAGGTTGCGGACCTCGGCCAGGCGCTGCCAGCCGGCGGCCTCAAGGGCAGCCCAGTCTGGCGTGCCGCTTAGCGGGAGTTGCTTGAGTGCGGCCAGGTCGCGGCAATACGCCTCGAAGGGCTTGTCCAGCCAGGCCACCGGCAGCGACGGGGTGGGCAGGTAATCATCACACTGGCGCTGTTGGCGTTGCAGCAGGTCGAAGCCCAGGCGACGGGCCATCGAGGTGTCGCGCTGGCGGCGCACGCGGGCGCCGGCGGTGACGGTTTCACTCAGTGGCAGGCCGAGGTCGTCCAGCGAAAGCTGTAGGCTGGAGGCGTGGGCGGCTGTGGATAACGGCTGGTAGTGCTGTGCTTCGATGCGGTTGTAGCAGCAAGGGGCAACCGCGACTTGGCGGCAGCCTTGCTGGCTGGCAAGGCGCAGCAGGCGTACGTGCAGGTCGCCGCAAGCGTGCAGGGCGACCACGGTTTTGTCGCTGTCGAGGTGGCGGGCGCTGTCGGCGGCCATTACGTCTTGATGCACATGGCGCGCGGGCAGGTGGTGGTGGTCACTCAGGGCTTGGCCGGCGGCGACGAGCTCGGCGTCGTATTCCAGGCAGGTCAGTTGCTGGCCGGGCTGCAGCAGGCGGCGGCCGAGGTGGCCTTTGCCGGAGCACCAGTCCAGCCAGTGCTGGGGTTGCTCGTTGAAGGCCAGGCGGCGGGTGAAGGCTTCGATCTGCTGCCACTTGCGGCCGGGTACGCCGACGTCGAGGCGGTGGGCAGCGGGCGGTAGGCCGGCGTCGGGGAGTGTATCCAGGGCGCTAAGGTGGTGGGCTTGCTGGGCCAGTTGTGGGAAGGGCGCGGGCAGGGTGGTTGGGTCGGGCTCGGCGTCGGCATCGGCCAGGGGGGATTGGCGCAGGTGGGCGGCGAGCGCTGGGTGTTGGGCTTCCCATTCCAGGCGCAGGGCGGTGAATGGCCTGGGTTTCCACAGGTGCTGGTGCTCGGTCAGGAACTGGTCTAGGGCCTGGAAGCGGTCGCTTAGCGGGTGGCTGTGGAGGATGGGGAGTGGGGTCATGGTTGTGGTCGGCAGGGTTGGGGCTGCTTTGCAGCCCTTCGCGGGCAAGCCCGCTCCTACAGGTGGGGCGCAAGGTTTGCGCCCGGTGGCATTCCTGTGGGAGCGGGCTTGCCCGCGAAGAGGCCAGTAAGGTTTAGCGCCCTTGGCAGGCGTCTACCCGCAACCAGCGCTCCAGCAGTTTGAAACCTTGCACCAGCACAAACGAGATCAGCAGGTAGAACAACCCGGCAGCAAAGAAGATCTCCACCGGCAGGTAGGTGCGGGCGATGATGGTCCGCGCCATGCCGGTCAGTTCCAGCAGGGTGACGGTACTGGCCAAGGCGCTGGCCTTGAGCATCAGGATCACTTCGTTGCTGTAGGCCGGCAGGCCGATCCGGGCGGCGCGCGGCAGCATGATGTAGAACAGGGTCTTGCCCCGCGACATGCCCAACGCCCGTGCTGCTTCGATCTCACCTTTGGGGATCGATTGCAACGCGCCGCGCAGGATCTCGGCGATGTAGGCGGCGGTGTGCAGGGTCATGGTCAGCACGGTGCACCAGAACGGATCGCGCAGGTAAGGCCACAACGAACTGTTGCGCACGGCGTCGAACTGGGCCAGGCCGTAATAGACCAGGAACAGCTGCACCAGCAGCGGGGTACCGCGGAAGAAGAAGATGTAGCTGAACGGCAGGGCGCGCACGTACCAGTGGCGGGACGAGCGGGCGATGCCCAGCGGGATGGCCAGGATCAGCCCGGCAACCACGGCGATGGCCACCAGCTCCAGGGTCAGGGTCGCGCCCTGCGCCAGGCGTGGCAGCCATTTGATGATGACTTCCCAATTCATGATTCAGCCCTCGCAAAGCCGCGAGCGGCGCGTTTTTCCATGAAGTGCATGCCGGTCATGGCGATGACGGTCAAGCCCAGGTAGATGCAGGCCGCGACCATGTAGAAGGTGAACGGCTCTTTGGTCATGGTCACGCCGATCTGCGCGTGGCGCATGATTTCTTCTAGGCCGATGACCGACACGAGCGCGGTGTCTTTCATCAGGATCATGAACAGGTTGCCCAGGCCAGGCAGTGCGATGCGCCACATCTGCGGCAGGATGATCCGCGACAGAATGCGCGCCTTGGACAGGCCCAGTGCCAGGCCGGCTTCGCGGTGGCCCTTGGGGATTGCCAGGATGGCGCCACGGAACACTTCGGTGGCGTAGGCGCCGAAGCACAGGCCGAGGGCGATGACGCCGGCGGCGAAGGCACTGAGCTCAAGGCCGGGCATATTGAGCGCCTCGCCGAGGCTGTTCATCATGCCAACGGTGCCGAAATAAATAAGCAGGACCCAAAGCAGTTCGGGCACGCCGCGAACCAAGGTCGAGTAGAAGCCGCCAAGCCATTGCAGTGGCTTGACCGGGGACGTTTTGGCGAGGGCACCGAGCAGGCCCAGGATCAGCCCCAGCAGCAAGGCGCAGAGCGCCAGTTTTACGGTCATCAAGGTGCCAGCCGCAAGGGCCGGACCGAATCCGTGCAGGTCGATATTCATGGGTAGGGTCGTTCTAGGGACCAGCACGCCCAAGGGCGTGCCGGTCGGGGCGAATCAATAGATGCTGAACGGGAAGTACTTGTCGTTGATCTTTTTGTAGGTGCCGTCGGCGACAATTTCCTTGAGTGCGGCATTGAGCTTGTTGCGCAGCTCATTGTCGCCTTTGCGTACGGCAATGCCGACCTTGTCGCTGTCGTTCACCGGTTCGCCTTTGAACTCGAAGTTTTTGCCGGCAGCGGACTTCAGCCAGTCGTAGTTGGCGTACTTGTCAGCGAGGATGGCGTCGAGGCGGCCGGAGGTCAGGTCCAGGTAGGCGTTTTCCTGGCCATCGTACAGGTTGACCTTGAACTCGCCGTCCATGCCGCCGTTGTCGTCCAGCCAGGTCGCTGCCTGGGTGGCGCGCTGGGTACCGATGGTCTTGCCTTTGAGCGAGGCGCGGTCGGTTTTGAAGTCGACGTTTTTCGGTGCGATGAACTGCTGCTTGTTCGAGTAGTACGGGTCGGTGAAGTCGACGGCCTGCTTGCGCTCATCGGTGATCGACAGCGACGAGATCAGGAAGTCGAACTTCTTGGCGTTCAACGCCGGGATGATGCCGTCCCAGTCAGAGGTGACCACTTCGCATTCGACTTTCATCTTGGCGCACAGTGCGTCGCCGATGTCTTTGTCAAAGCCGACCACCTGGCCGCTGGCATCCTTGTTGTTGAACGGCGGGTAGGCCGCCTCGATGCCCATTTTGAGTTTTTCGGCTGCCATGGCATTTGCCGAGAACACCAGGGTGGCGGCAGCGGCCAGGAGGAATTTCTTATAGGTCTGCATTCGTGTTGCTCCGTTAGCGGTGGCTGGACATGAATTGCTTGCAACGCGCCGAGGTCGGGTTCTCGAAGACCTGCTGCGGCGATCCTTGCTCTTCAACCAGGCCCTGGTGCAGGAAGACGACTTCACTGGACACATGGCGGGCAAAGTTCATCTCGTGCGTGACCAGCAGCATGGTACGGCCTTCTTCGGCCAATGCGCGGATAACGTTTAGCACTTCCTGGACCATTTCCGGATCGAGCGCCGAAGTTGGCTCGTCGAACAGGATGACCTTGGGCTTCATGGCCAGGGTACGGGCAATGGCGGCACGTTGTTGCTGGCCACCGGAAAGTTGTGCGGGGTAGCTGTGGCGCTTGTCGAAAATGCCGACCTTGTTCAGCAAGGCTTCTGCGGCTTCGATGGCTTCGGCCTTGCTTTGGCCGAGCACGCGGCGCGGTGCCTCGATGATGTTGTCGAGGATCGACATGTGCGGCCACAGGTTGAAGTTCTGGAAGACAAAGCCGATCTCGCTGCGCAGGCGGTTGATCTGGCGGTTGTCGGCAGCGACCAGGTCGCCGTTTTTGGCGGCCTTGAGCTTGAGTGATTCGCCGGCCACCAGGATTTCGCCCTGGTGCGGGTTTTCGAGCAGGTTGATGCAGCGCAGCAAGGTGGACTTGCCGGAACCGGACGACCCCAGGATGGAGATCACGTCACCGTCGCGTGCGGTCAGCGAAATGCCCTTGAGAATTTCCTGCTCGCCGTAGCGTTTGTGCAGATTGCGGATTTCCAGCGCGGGCGTGGCCTGAGCCATGTGCGGTCCTCATGTGTTCGGGTGCGTTCCCAGCTGTTGGCGGCCTTCCTGGCGTGCGCCAAGCTAGCATAGCGGCATTATGGCGGCCAACAGGGTCGCTAGGGGCTCGGGTCGCTGTCGGGGCAGATTGTCGCATCGCTGCAGTGCAACGTCGCGAGGATGACCGCGAAGGTCTAGCCCAACACCAGAGCCTTGATGAAAAAAGGCGCGATGGTGCCAGCTTTGGCCCGCGCTTGGAAGCGGTTTTGGACCATTCGCGGGTAATCCCCCTCTGGGCCATTGCTGACGCTTGCCAGGCAGGGTTGTACCTGCCGGTTGTACTTTTCTGCATTGCAGCAGTGCATAGGTGTTACCTGGGAGCACCTTTGGTGCATTTGTAAGTGGGTATTTCAGTAATCCGGACCTTGCACGGCGATTTGGCGGCCTTTCGGTCAAGGCATGGCCGAAAGCCCTGCAAGCCGCGCCCTTTACGGTTGCAAGATTTTTCTGACGAATGCATTCAGCAGATGGCTCACTTATTGCCAGTAGGAAACCGCCGATTGCAGCGACGCCTAAATAACCCCAGGCGCGCTTCGTTCCCGTAGTCGGAGTGGTCCACTCCTTACAAAGGTAGTTTTATGAGCGGTAACAATTCCAATGACCTCGCTCAGGGGCTCAAATCGCGGCATGTCACCATGCTGTCCATCGCTGGCGTGATTGGCGCCGGTCTGTTCGTTGGCTCCGGCCACGCCATCGCCGCCGCTGGCCCGGCCGTACTGCTGGCCTACGCCGCCGCCGGTACCTTGGTCGTACTGGTCATGCGCATGCTTGGCGAGATGGCCATTGCTTCACCTGACACCGGTTCTTTCTCTACCTATGCCGATCGCGCCATTGGGCGCTGGGCCGGCTTCACCATTGGCTGGCTTTACTGGTGGTTCTGGGTGCTGGTGATTCCGCTGGAGGCCAACGCGGCCGCGGCCATTCTGCATGCCTGGTTCCCTGCTGTTGATCTGTGGGCCTTCTCCTTGATCATCACGCTGGTGCTGACCCTGACCAACCTGTGCAGTGTGAAGAACTACGGCGAGTTCGAGTTCTGGTTCGCCTTGCTCAAGGTCCTGGCGATCATTGGCTTCATCGTCGTGGGTTGCGTGGCCATGTTCGGCTTGGCGCCTGGCAGCCAGGTAAGCGGTGTCAGCCACCTGTTCGACACCCAAGGCTTCATGCCCAATGGCCTGGGCGCGGTGCTGGCAGCCATGCTGACCACCATGTTCTCGTTCATGGGTACCGAAATCGTCACCATCGCCGCTGCCGAGTCCAAAGACCCGGGCAAGCAGATCAGCCGCGCGACCAATTCGGTGATCTGGCGTATCTGCTTGTTCTACCTGGTGTCGATCTTCCTGGTTGTGGCGCTGGTGCCGTGGAACGATCCGGCCCTGGCTGAACTGGGCTCTTACCAGACTGTGCTGAGCCGCATCGGTGTGCCGAATGCCAAGCTGATCGTCGACATCGTCGTGCTGGTCGCCGTCACCAGCTGCCTGAACTCGGCGCTGTACACCTCCTCGCGCATGCTGTTCTCCCTGGGCAAGCGTGGCGATGCCCCGGCCATGTCGCAACGCACCACCAAGGCAGGTACGCCGCATGTGGCGGTGTTGATGTCGACTGCGGCAGCGTTCCTGTGCGTGTTCGCCAACTATGTGGCGCCGGCCCAGGTGTTCGAGTTCTTGCTGGCCAGCTCCGGCGCCATTGCGCTGCTGGTGTACCTGGTGATCGCGGTGTCGCAACTGCGCATGCGCAGCCAGCGTGAAGCGCGTGGTGAGAAGATCGACTTCAAGATGTGGCTGTTCCCGGGCCTGACCTGGGCGACCATCGCCTTCATCGTTGCTGTGCTGGTGGTGATGGGGCTGCGTGAAGATCACCGCGCCGAGATCATCGCCACTGCCTTGCTGAGCATTGGTGTGGTGGCGGCCGGGCTGCTGGTGCATCGCAAGCGCGAAGCGGCTGGGCGGGTGGCGCTGGATAACTGATCTGCGCTGCTTTGAATGAAAAGGCCGCGCCCTGTGTAGGGCGCGGCCTTTTTGCATGTTACGGCCCGCTAGCGAATTCTGCGTCCCGCTGTAGGAGCAGCCTTGTGCTGCGAAGAGGCCCGTGAAAGCAGCCAATAGTTGCGGTGCATTCACCGGCCTCTTCGCGCCCTTCCACTTCCGTGAAGCGCTCTACCGCGCCACGCTGCTCGCCCTCTACCAGCACCTTGACGGTGCCATCAGGCAGTTTCAGCAATTGCAGTACGGTGGCAACGGTGCCGACGCGGTACAAGGC
>NZ_JAPFCE010000166.1:0-510 GCF_026240895.1 Pseudomonas sp. DCB_AW | reverse complement strand
GTCATCGCCCTGTGCTTCGTGGGTGTAAGGCGCGCTGGTTTCACCGGCTTTGATGGTGACGGTGGCATTGTTGCTCAGGGTCACGACCAGGTCGTGAGCCAGCGCGGTGTTGATGTGAACGGTGAAGGTCGGCTTCACGTTCTCGGCAACCGAAACCTGGTCAGCCGTGATAGTGACCTTGACTACATCGCCTTCGTTGCCAGGGGTACCCGGCTCGTCAGTGACAGTGGTGCTGACCGGGGTCTTGTCCAGAACCAGGTTTTCAAACTTCCAGGCGTCAGCACCGCTGACCGCCTGCAGGCTCTGCTCTACCGGTGGATTAGCGCCGGTGTAGACGTTGTCCGGGGCGGTCACGGTAATCGAACCGGTGGTGCCGTTCGCCGGAACGGTGATGACCGTTTTGCCGTCACTCAGGGTGAAGTACAACGGCGCGTGGTTATCGATCGGCAGACCATCTTTGTTGGTCAGGGTGACGGTGTAAGTGATCTCGCCGCCTTCGGTGACCGAAGG
>NZ_JAPFCE010000050.1:0-37719 GCF_026240895.1 Pseudomonas sp. DCB_AW | reverse complement strand
CCGGGCGCTGGCTGGATTTCAGTGGACCGGGTGTTGCGGCTGCGGGGCGCGCCGCTTATTTGGCTCTGTACTAAAGGTTGGGTGGGCGCGGGCTGCCCCCGCGACTGGGGCGCCGCGGTGCATGGCACCGGCTGTGCCGGTGTTCGCGGGGCAAGCCCGCTCCCACGTGCGTCAATGTTTAGAAATTGCGCAACAAAGCCTAAGACCTCGGGCACCCCGACGCGCTGGCACGCACGGCGCTGGCGAGCTTCTGCAGGTTGGCCTGCTGGGCGCCAACCAGGCTGCCGACGCTGTTTTGCGCGGGGGTCTGCACGGAGGTGCGGCAGGTCATCTCGTCCTGCCCAGGGCGCTTCAGCCGCCACACCGCCTCCAGCAGTGCGTACTGGCCAGGGACCGAGTCGAAGCGCTGCACATCCACCCGCAGCAGTGTGCTGGGCGTGCCGCCGACCGGCCCGCCTAGCTGGTCCTGCAAGGCGCTGCGGAACTCATCGACCAGGTTGGCGCCCCACCACTCGGTTTCCAGGATCACCAGGCTGCTCGTGCCCTGACGGATCACCAACTGCGGGCGGTCCACCTGCGGCGGCATGCTGACCCGCTCGACCAGGATCTTCTCGCCGGCCCCGTGACTAGGCTGCGCAGCGACCAACGTGTGGAAGTTGTTGGGCGCGCTGCGACAGCCCGCAGTCAGCACCACCAGCGTGGCCAGCAACAGGGTAGGCAACGTGCGCATCGGCTCTCACTCCTTGGGCGTGGTCAGGGTTGCACGTCGTCCGCGCCTGCCGCTTTTGGCCGGCCGCGAATGAGCGATTCGGGATGTCGGCCGAGGTAATCCGCCAGGTCCCTCAGCGAACGGGACATACGCTCCAGCTCTTGCAGCGTGTCACCGAGTTTCTCCCGCTGCGGCGAGTTCTCGGAGATCGCCGAATTGGCCGTGCGCAGGGTTTTCTGTAGTTCATCCAGCGTGGTCGAGACACCCGGCAGGGTCTGCGCATCAACGCGCTTGACCGTGCTGCGCAGCTGGCGCAGCGTACCGTCCAGGTTGCCGGCAATGCTTTCGAGCGGCAGCTTGCCGATGCGCTCGACCACACCCTGCAACTGCTCCTGGAGTTTTTCCAGGCTGCCGGGCACGGTGGGGATGACGATCGGGTCGGCGCTCATGTCGAAGGCGACCTTCGGCGCCTCGGGGTAGAAGTCCAGCGAGATGTACATCTGCCCGGTGATCAGGTTGCCACTGCGCGCCTGGGCACGCAGGCCGTGCTCGACGAACGTGCCGATCAGTTGCCGGGCACCGGCGGCGTCGCCTTCGGTGTGCTTGAACACCTTGAGCATTTTCTGGTGCACCGGCCCCAGGCGTTTCGGGTAGATCGCCGCATCGACCACCACAGGGAAGATCTGTTTCTTCGGGTCGTAATCCAGCGTAATCGACGTCACCCTGCCAAATTCAACCCCTTTGAACTCCACCGGCGCGCCCACCGTCAGCCCGCGCATCGACTGGTCGAAGCGCAGGCGCAAGTACTGCGGGCTGCCCGTTGGCGGTGCGAGGGCCGCATCGCGGTCGACGAACAGCTCGAACGCCTGCTGGTCGGCGGCGGGCCCGGCTGCAACGGCATATTCGGGCGTGCCGAAGGCCAAGCCGCCCATAAGAATCGACGATAACGACTGGGTCTCGACCTTCAGCCCGTTGGCGCCAAGCTGCATGTCGATGCCGCTGGCGTTCCAGAAGCGCGTGTCGAGGGTGACGAACGCGTCATAGGGGGCCTGCACGAAGATGTCGATGTCCACGCCCCTGCCATCGGGCTGCAGCGCGTAGGACACCACCTCGCCCACTGGGATCCGGCGAAAATAGATCGACGAGCCGATATCCAGCGAGCCGAGGTCATTGGCGCTGAGCACGAAGCGCTTGCCCTTCTCGCCATAGGTTATGGCCGGTGGTGATTCCAGGCCGACGAAGGTCTTCGCGGGCTGTTTCGACTCACCGGCATCGGCGCCGATGAAACTGCCCGAAAGCAAGGTGTCGACCCCGGATATGCCACCGGCGCCGATACGCGGGCGCACCACCCAGTAGCGGGCGCTTTCGGTGGCAAACGACTCCGCCTCTTTTGACAGTTCGACCTTGGCCACCACGCTCTTGTGGTCCGCCGCCAGCTCTACCGAGGTGACTTCGCCTATCACCACGCTGCGGTAGCGCACCTGGGTCTTGTGCGCCACCAGCCCCTCGCCGCTGCGAAAGGAAATCGAGATCACCGGCCCCTGCTCCATCCAATTGCGCACCACCAGCGAGGCGCCTACCAGCAGTGCCAAAATCGGCACGATCCACACCAGCGAAACGTTGAAGCGGCGTGTCCGCACTTGGGCCTGGCCGGGCCCTGCGTGGTTCTCAGTCTCCAGCGCCATCGTGATGCTCCCCGTCGTGTGGATGGTCGTCCCAGATCAGGCGTGGGTCGAAGCTCATGGCCGAGAGCATGGTCAGTACCACCACCAGGCCGAAGAACAGGATGCCCGGCCGTGGCTCGATGGTGCCCAGCCCGCGCAGTTGCACCAGCGCGGCCACCAACGCCACCACCATGACGTCGAGCATCGACCAGTAGCCGATCAGCTCGACGAAGCGAAACAGTTGCGAACGCTGGCGGCGCGCCCACTGGCTGCGGCGCTGGGCAGTGAACAGCAACAGGCCAAGGGACATGAACTTGATCGCCGGCACGCCGATGCTGGCGATGAAGATGATCAGCGCGATGTCCCACGCGCCCGCCTCCCAGAACTCCAGCACCCCGCCAACGATGGTGCTGTCGCTGCCCTGGCCGAGCATCTCGGTGCGCATCACCGGCAGCGCATTGGCCGGCACGTAGAAGATCAGCGCGGCAAACAGGTATGCCCAGCCCCGTGCAATCGGGTTGGCCTTGCGCCGGTGCAGCGGCGCGCCACAGCGGTCGCACTGGTGCTGGCCTTGGCGCAGGTCGCAGGCCTGGCCGCAGCCGTGGCACAGGCACAGGTGCAGTTGGTCGGCCAGCGCCGGGGCGCTCATACCTGCACCCACAAGTCGCGAATGTCGCGGCCCGCGATGAAGATCAGCAAAACACTCAGCGCTGCAAGGGCCATCAGCCCGATCCCCGGGATCACATCAAGCAAGCCCGCTAGCTTGATCACCGCGACCATGGCACCCAGCAGGCACACCTCCAGCATGCTCCAGGGCCGCAACCCCTCCAGCGCCCGCATGCAGGCGGCAAAGCCCGGCGCGCGGCGCCTGCCCAGGGCAAACCCTAACACCCAGCACAACAGGGCAATCTGTAGCACCGGGGCAAAGATGATCGCCAGCGCCAGTACCAGGGCGATGAAGGTGATGCTGCCTTGGCTGAGGATCTGCACCGAATCCCACAAGGTCGCCGAATTGCTCAAGCCGCTCATGCTGATGGTCATCACCGGGTAGGCGTTGGCGAAGACCAGCAGTACCCCACCGGTGATGCACAACGCCAGACGCTGCTGAACATTCAGTGGATTGTGGCGATACAGCACGCCGCCGCAGCGCTGGCAGCACGCACTTTGATGACGCTGCAAAGGCGTGCGCCGGTACACGGCGTCGCAATACTCGCAAATGATCACATCATCCGCCTGGGCCATGCATGCCCCCCCGAAATGGCGCTTACCTGGCAGGCAAGATTAGCCAACTGTCAGGCAACCTGCTTTTTCAAGCTGTACACATTTGATGACAGGCTTGGCAGCCTTGCGCGGCAAACGGTGTCGTCTAAAGTATCAAATCGGGCAAACAGCCTTTGCTTCTCATTCAACACTTGATGCGATGTCGCGAAATGAGAAGGCTGTTCACCCGCTGCTTCATTTCGACACAGCTACCCTGCTTTGCTAGCACATTGTTCGCTGGCAGTTACCGTCCGTCGGTACAGCGCTTCTGACTGAACAAGGAGCTTGTGATATGGACTACCGCCCTCGCCTGTCGGGCAAACTGGCACTCGCAGTCGCCTGTGCGGTACTGCTGCATGGCACCACCACGTGGGCCGGCGGCATCCTCATCTACGAAGCCGGCCAGGAAGGCAATGGCCTGGCCAACGCAGGCGCTGCTGCACTGGCCAACGACCCCAGTGTATTGATGAGCAACCCAGCCGGTATCACCCAGCTCAAAGGCACGCAGATCAGCGCCAATGCCCAGGTGATCCTCGGCGACCTGCGCTTCTCGCGGGCCAGCAATAACCAGTTCGACGGCAACGAGGGCGGCAATGCCTTGCAGTACCTGCCAGGCACCAGCCTGTTCATCAGCCACCAGCTGGACGAGCGCTCTGCCATCGGTTTTGGCATGTACGGCAACTTCGGCTTGGCGCTGGACTATGACGATGACTGGGCCGGCCGCTACTTCACCCAGGAAGCCGCAGTCATCGGCGTTTCGATGCAGCCCACCTTGGCCTACAAGTTCACCGACGACCTGTCGATCGGCATCGGCCCGCGCATCATGGTCGGTTACTACCGCACTGAAATGGCCATCAACAACAACCTGCTGGGCCTGGCCGACCGGCCGGACGGCCAGCTCGAATACAAAGACACCGACGTCGGGGTTGGCGTCAACCTCGGCCTGCTCTACCAGGTCGATGCCCGTACACGCGTCGGCCTAGCCTACACCAGCAAGGTCAAGCTGGAGTTCGAAGACAAACCGCACCTCAAGGACATCAGCAACCCCCTACTCAATGTCGCGCTGCGCCGCCTGGATGTGGACGCGCTGGAACTGGACCTGAACGTGCCGCAGACGGTGACCTTCAGCATCGCCCATCAGCTCGACGACCAGTGGACCTTGCTGGGCAGCCTGAACTGGCAAGACTGGAGCGATTTCGGCGACGTCGGCGTAGACGTCGACAGCAACGCCGGCGGCACCAGCCGCACTGTCGACCGCCAGTACAAAGACACCTGGCACGCCTCGCTGGGCGCGCAATACCAGGCCACCCGGCAATGGCGCTGGAGTGTCGGCCTGGGTTACGACAGCTCGGCCGTGGATGACAAGGACCGCACCGTCGACAACCCCATGGGCGAAGCCTGGCGGTTGGCAGCCGGGGTCAATTACCAGGTCGAGGAAGGCTTCGACCTGCACCTGGCCTATACCCTGGTGTGGCTCGGCAACATGGATGTCGAGCAGACCAAGGCCCGTTCCGGCAATACGTTGTCCGGCAGTTACGACAACAGCGCGCTGCACATCGTCGGAGGCGGCGCAACCTGGCGTTTCTGAGGTAACCGCACGGCCGCAGGGCACCGAATCTAGTGAGAAGGAGAAGCTGCATGAACACCAAGTCGTTGGCTGCATCGCTGTGCCTGGCAACACTCATGCTCCAAGGCTGCGCAAGCAAGTACGTGGAGTCCGACCAGTACTCGGGCTTTCTCAAGGACTACAGCGTCCTCAAGGAAGACAAATCGCCCTCGGGGGCGCCGGTCATGCGCTGGATCAAGCCTGGGGTCGACGCCAAGCGCTACACCAGCGTCTACATCGAACCTAGCCAGCTCTATCCCAAGCCGCAACCGACCGAAAAGGTTCCACAATCGACCTTGCAAGGCATCACTCAGTACTACGACCAAACCCTGAAAAACCACTTCTCCCAGGTACTGCCATTGGCCACCAGCCCAGGAAAGGGTGTGCTGGTAGTGCGCCCAGCGATCACCGCCGTCAGCGCCCAGACTAAAAGCCTGCGGCCGTATGAAGTGATCCCTATCGCGCTGATCGCCGCTGGCATCAGCACCGCAACCGGTATCCGTGACCAGGACACCAGTATTGCCACCGAAGCCGCGTTCCTCGATGGCGAAACCAATCAGGTGGTGGCTGAGGTAGTGCGTAAAGGTGCAGGGACCGAACTTGATAATTCCTCACAAGTGATGCAAGCCAAGGATGCCAAGGCCGTACTCGATGGCTGGGCAAAAGACATGGTCGGCTCATTCCAAACCTTGAGAAAGTGAGGCGTTCCACCCCGCTGCGGGGCGGAGCCTGCAGCGGGGTGTGTTGAACCGATCCAGTAACAACGGAGGCGCGATTTTATGGAAAGCATTCGCGGCAGCGCGCTGCTTCAATTCGACCAGATGCTGGCCGAGCACGGTGCGGTGCAGCAGGACTTCCTGGTCCCGCTGAAGATCGGCCTTGAGGTAGTTGGGAATTATGGCAAGACATTGCCTTACCTCAATCTTGTGCGCTTGTTCGAGGGTAGCGCGCATGCCCTGAGCCTCCCCCGCTTTGGCCTTGAACTGGCCGTGCGCCAAGGCTCAACGTTGGTAGGCCCCTTGCAACACCTGGCCAAGTCAGCCCCCACGGTGGGGCATGCGCTAATAGCGGTGATACGCTACATGCGCCACTACAGCCCTGCGCTACATTATCGCCTGGAGCGCCGCGCAGCTCAGGCGCTGCTGTACTTCGACAACGGCCTTCCCTCGTCCGAGCAGACACCACAAATCATCGAAAAGTCGATAATGGGCGCAAAGCTGTTGATCGCTGAACTGCGCGGGGTGCCGCTGAGGCCCAAGGCAGTGATGTTCCGTCACAGCGCGTTGGGCGATGCCAAGGGCTATGCACGTTATTTCGACTGCCCGGTGCTGTTCGGGCAACCTCACAACTGCCTGGTGATGTCAGCCGACATCCTGCAGGAGGCGACTGGCAGCCATGATGCGACCTTGCACGCCATAGTCCGCCACTACCTGGAAAACCAAGCGGTAGCTTGTGACAGCCTGCGCGCACAAGTCGAACGCAAGATCCAGATGTTGCTGCCGAATCAGCGCTGCAGCCTGGAGCAGGTGGCCCTGGCGTTGGAACTCAACCCCCGTACCTTGCAGCGCCGCCTGGCCAGCGACGGTATCGACTTTGAAGGCTACCTGGATGACCTGCGTCGTCAACAAGCACAGCAGATGCTGCGCAGCACTACTTTGTCGGTAGGGCAGATTTCCAGCGAATTGGGCTATCGCCGCACCACCTCCTTCTGCCGTGCCCACCTGCGCTGGTTCGACATGACCCCGCTGGAACACCGGCGCCTCCACGGCGACCCAATGATTGCCAAGTTGTAGCCGGGGCTTCCCACTCCCTCAGCCGCCATCACTATCCCCGTCCGGCTTACGCGCCGGTGCTGTGAACCACTTCTCGCGAGGTACCCACTTCTCTTGCTGCGGGTCACCCAAGTAGTGCGGCGACATGATCTGTACGCCGTGCTCGTTGAACACATCCTGAATGTTGGCATGCAGCAGGCTCAGCAACTCCGCCCGCGGCCGAGGCGCGCTTGGCACGGCCTGGGCCACCAGGCGGTATTCGGGGTAGAAGTCCGATAGCCCAGTCTGAAACACTTGCGGCCTCGGTTTTTCGAGAATGCCCTCGGTGCGCTCGGCAGCCGCCACCAGCATTGCCTCCACCTGGCGCCAGGGTGTGTCATAACCGATGGTCACCACGGTATCGACGATGTAGCCCTGGCCCTGCACCGCACGGGAGTAGTTGCGCGTCACGGCGCCGGTGATCATCGAGTTAGGCAAGGTCAGCACTTCGCCCAACCCGGTACGGATCGTGGTGTTGAACATGCCGACTTCGGTCACCGTGCCTTCGTTGTCACCGACCCGCACGTACTCGCCAGCCTTCAACGTGCGCGAATAGGTCAGGATAAGCCCCGCCGCCGCCTGCCCCACTACACTGGAAGCTCCCAGTGAGATCATCAGCCCGAGCAGCACCGACAGGCCTTTGAAGGCATCGGTGCCCGAACCCGGCAAGTACGGGTAGGCCATCACCAGGGCAAACAGCCAGATCGCCAGCGAGGTCAAGCGCATGGTGGGCTGCAGCGTCTCTTCGGTCAGCCACGTGAGCGTGCCTGGGCGCGCCATGCGCTGCAGCACGCGCCGGCTGAAACCACTGATGCCGCGGGCGATGAAGAAGATCGTGATGGCCACGACAATCCCAGGGATGGCCTGCAGAATGCCGTCAAGCAGGTAGCGCAGCAGGTCGAGCAGGTGCACGTTCAGGCTTTCGCCCCACGGCCGGGTATAGGGGAACTGCGACAGCACGAAGCTCAGCCACTGGTAGCTCAGCAGCACCACCACCGCCCAGTACAACAGGCGCAACAGGCTGTCGATCAGCCGGTACACGTACTGCATGTCGAACAACGGCATTTGGCCGACGCGAATCTGCCGGGCACGCTCGCGCATCAGTTGCGGCAGCCGCCCACGCAGCCTGTGCCGGGCCAGGTGGGCGCCCTTGAGCAGTGCCACGTAGATCAGCGTGGCCAAGGCCGACAAGCCCAAGGCCTTGAGCAGAAAATGCAGGTTGCGCGCCTCGCCAGACTCCTCGACCACCTGGCGCAGCACCGCCGCGGCCTGCTCGGCCGCTTCGCGGGTGTCAGCGCCGCTGATTTCAAGGTCCTGGGGCGCGACGATGAACGCGCGCCGGCCGCCCAGCAGCACCAGGTGGCTACTCAGGATCGGGTCGACGCTGACCTTCAGGTCGTCGGTGCCGCGCAGGGCTTCTTCGATCACTGCCGTAGCCCGCTGCGCTCGGGCAGCCGGGGTCTCCCCCAGCAAGGTCGCGTGGAAGGTGAAAACGCTGCGGTTGGCGATCGTCAGCTCGGCCGGCTCGGCAGGAATGCCTTCGGTGGCGATGGTGGCGGCGTCATTACCCTGCCCCGCCATGGGCAAGAAGGCCAACAGCACCAGCAACACGCGCAACAGGTGATTCATCGCTCACTCCCTGGCCTTCGGACGGACGGCATTCTTGTAGTGATAGCACAGCTGTCACTGACCGCCTGCTGCCCCTAGAAACCAGTGAAAGTAAGGGTTGTCGCCGTCACTGCGGGCCAGCTCACGCGCCTCGCGGGCCCAGGCTTGGCGATTGCCGTTGTAGGCATGCAGGCTAAGGCTGTAGAAGCGCGCCAGCGTGTTCCATTGGTCGTTCACCGCACTGGCGAAGGCGGGCTCGTCACCTTGCAAGGGCGGTGCGCTGCGCAGGGCCAGCAAGGCCGGCAGCACGCGGGTGATCTCCCGCGGTCGCACCCAGTTGGCGTACTCGATACGGGGCTGGTCATCGGTGACCGGCAGCGCGTCTGCTGCGTAACGCTCAAGGCCGGCGCGGTCGGTGATCCAGGTGGCCAACAGGGCCTGCGCCGAATCGATGCCAACCTCGGCCAGGGCTGCGGCGACGGCGGGTTGCGCAAGGCGCTGACGAATGCGAGGTACGTCCAGTTGCAGCGGCTGCAGCGAGCCAATCAGCAGCATCTCGTGAAACTCGGTGGTCCACAGTGAGGCATGCGGGAACACGTCGATGAAGCTGCGTACCAGCGCGCGGCTGTCCTCATCGTTCTGGGTCGGCAAGGGCAGCCATTGGGCCACCAGCCCGCCAGGCTGCAGGCGCGAGGCGGCCAGTTGGTAGAAATCACGCGAATACAGGTTGACCACCCCGGCCGCCGAAGGGGGCGGCGGCTCCAGCGTCACCAGGTCGTAGCGCTGCTCGCTGCGCAGCAACTCGCGGCGGCCATCGCGCAAGCGGATATCCAGCCGCGGGTCGACGACCGCTGCGTAGTTGCCTTTGAACAAGGGCGCCGCCTGCAGGACTTCAGGCAGCAGTTCGGCCACCACCGGGCGCTCAAGCCCCGCATAACGCAGCATGGCGCCAGCGGTGATGCCGGTGCCAAACCCGATCACCAGCGCCGAACGTGGCTCACCGCTGTGGATCAACAGCGGCAGCAAGGCTTGCAGGCGCATGTAGCGCAGCGACGGCATGGCATCGCCCGTGTTCGATACGCCCTGGATGTAAAGCCGGCTGAATGTCTTGCCTGGGCGCCCCTGGGTAACCACCGCGACGGTGCCGCCCTTGCCTTCGTGGTAATAGGTGAGCTGGCCGTTGCGCGCGCCAGGCAATAGCTCGGCCAGGCGCTGTGGAGGTGTGAGAACGGCTACCAGCAGGGTCGCCACTGCCACCACACCCACAACAATGGCCGTTGGGCGTCGCACGCCAGGCCCGCGCCAGACTGCAACCAGACCCACCAGCGCAGCGAAGCCGGCCAGCACGCCCAAGGCGCGCACCAAGCCTACCTGCGGCACGAGTACGAAGCCGGTGAGCAATACGCCAGCGATGCCACCCAAGGTATTGAGCGCCACCACGGCCCCCACGTCACGGCCGACATGGCCGCTGTCCACCGCCAGGCGCAGGGCCAGCGGAAACGCGGCGCCGAGCAAGGTCGTCGGCAGCAGGACCATGCACACGGCCGCCATGGCGAAGCGTGCACACATGCCCGCCAGTTCGCTGCCGAACAGTTGCAGGGCAACGGCTTCGGCTTGGGTCTGCAGCAGCACCAGCCAGCGCCCAAGCCCAGCGATCTGCAGCAATGCCAGCAAGCCGGCGACAGCAATCAACAGGCCAAAAAGGCCCCAAGGGTCACGGATGCGGTCGGCACGCCGCGCATACACCGCGCTACCCACGAGCAGGCCGCCGAGATAAGTCGCCAACACCACTGCGAAGGCAAAGGCGCGGGTGCTCATGAACGGCACGATCGACTGGCTCCAGACCACTTCGTAGCCCAGCGCCACGCCCCCGGCGACGCAGTACAGGCCGATGGCAAGCCGTGCTTGCGCGGTGCGCGGCGCTGAAGACAGATTGCCAGGCGCTGGCAACGCCGTATCGCGATGACGTGCCAGCCACGCGCCCAAGGCAGCCAGCAGGTTCAGCAGGGCGGCGGCGCAAGCGCTGCCGGTCACGCCCAGGTGCGGCAGCAACACGAAGGCGGCCAGCAAGGTGCCGACAATGGCACCGGCGGTATTCGCGGCATAAAGGCGCCCACCCGCCTCTGCCAGTTGCCCCGTGGCCGGCGCCAACGCGCGCACCAGCACCGGCAAGGTGCCGCCCATCAACAACGCCGGCAACCCGACCAGCATGAACGGCAAGGCCCAGGCCAGCAGGCCCGCGCTGGCCTCCAGGCGGGCGAACGGGCCAGCGGCTTGGGCTAGGCCAAAGGTGGCGGCGATGCCGAGTAGGGCCACGGCCAACTCTAGGCACACATAAAGCCGCACCGGGCGCCGCAACCGGTCGGCCCAGCGCCCGAACAGCAGGCCGCCCAGCGCCAGGCCGGCGAAGAAGGCACTGATGCCGGTGGCCACGGCGTGCACTTCGACGCCGACCACCAGTGACAGTTGCTTGATCCAAAGTACCTGATAGACAAGGCCGGCAGCGCCAGAGAAGAACAGCAGCGTGGCCGGCAAGGCCCACAGCATGCGCGCCTTGGATTGGTCTTTATCGATAACAGCCCGGGTTGCTGCGGATGATGCCATGCAGGGATGCCTTGTCGGGTAGAGAGATGCCGAGGCTGCCTTGCAGCCCATCGCCGGCAAGCCGGCTCCTATAGGGAGCCGGCCGCATCGGTGCTACTGGCTCTTCATCTTTTCTTCGATCTTTTTGTCTACGTCAGCACGGATCTGGTCGATGCTGAAGCTGGCCGGCCGCTGGCTAGGTGGGTACTCCACGAAGGTCTGCAGGAATGCCGCTGCTTTTCTCACACCGTTGAAAACCAAGAAGTCGTTCTTGGTCAGCCAATCATAGTACTGATCAGACACGATATCGGCCCGTTCGTACGGGTCCATGCGCAGGTTGAACATTTTCGGTACCCGCAGGCACACGAACGGCTCGCTCCAGACCTGTAGGCCGCCGGGTGCACGCTGCTCGCAGAACACAATCTTCCAGTTGTCGTAGCGCATGCCGACCAGGTCGCCGTCGTCGCTGAAGTAGTAGAACTCGTTGCGCGCGCTCTTGTCGGTCTTGCCAGTCAGCATGTCCAGCTGGTTGTAGCCGTCCAGGTGCACCTTGAATGTCTTGCCACCCACGTCGGCGCCTTTGAGTAAGCGGTCTTTGATGTCGGTGTCACCCACGGCCGCGAGCAAGGTCGGGAACCAGTCCAGGCCCGATATCATCTGGGTGTTGACGGTGTCCGGCTTGATCTTGCCTGGCCAGCGAATCATGGCAGGTACGCGGAACGCGCCTTCCCAGTTGGAGTTTTTCTCATTGCGGAAGGGCGTGGTCGCGGCATCCGGCCAGGACCACTGGTTGGGGCCGTTGTCGGTGGTGTAAACGACGATGGTGTTGTCGGCGACCTTCAGGTCATCCAGCGTCTTGAGCAACTTGCCCACATCACCGTCGTGCTCCAGCATGCCGTCGGCATATTCATTGCCAACCATACCACTCTGCCCCTGCATGGCCTCGCGCACGTGGGTGAACGCGTGCATGCGCGTGGTGTTCATCCAGACGAAGAACGGTTTGTCTGCCTTCACCTGCTTGTCGATGAAGTTGATCGCGGCCTGGGTGGTCTCGTCATCGATGGTCTCCATCCGCTTCTTGGTCAGCGCCCCAGTATCCTCGATCTTGCCATCAGCACTGGACTTGATCACGCCGCGCGGCGAGGCGGCCTTGATGAACTCCTGATCATCCTTGGGCCAGAAGGCCCGCTCTGGCTCTTCTTCGGCATTGAGGTGATACAGGTTGCCGAAGAATTCGTCGAAGCCGTGGTTGGTGGGTAGGTATTCATCACGGTCACCCAGGTGGTTCTTGCCGAACTGCCCGGTGGCATAGCCCTTGGCCTTGAGCGCCTGGGCGATGGTCACATCACGCGCCTGCAGGCCCACTGGCACGCCCGGCATGCCAACTTTGGACAGCCCTGTGCGCAGCGTGGCCTGGCCGGTGATGAACGTCGAGCGCCCCGCCGTGCAGCTGTTTTCGGCGTAGTAATCGGTGAACATCATGCCTTCCTTGGCGATGCGGTCGATGTTGGGCGTCTGGTAGCCCACCACCCCTTTGCCATAAGCGCTGATGTTGGTCTGGCCAATGTCATCGCCGAAAATCACCAGGATATTCGGCTTGTCCGCCGCGCTGGCAATGCCAGCGCCGAGGGTCGCCGTGGCCGCCAAGGCGACTGCAGACAACCAGGTTGTACTGGACTTCATAGCTATGCTCTCCGTATGCACTCACTGCCTTAGTCCACGACTTCGGGCACACCGGTTGTGGCCGGCCTGCTGTGCTCCTGCGGCTTGTTTTCACACTGGTATGGTCATTGCGAATCGAAGGGATAGACCCGGCGCCATTCCCGCGCCATATCCACCACTGTCCAGCCCCTTGTCTGCGCCTGGTCCAGCGCCTTGTCCAAACGGCCAATTTGACTCTTGCGATCATAGGCCCACTCGCGACGCTGGTCCGTGTGGTGCACCAGGCCCGCAAAACGCGCGCCTTGGCCGGCCATGGTCCACTGCAGCATCTGTAGGTCGCCGTCCGAGTTGCCGAACGCGAGGATCGGCCTGCGCCCAATGACGGTATCGATGCTGACCGGTTTACCAGGGCCATCATCGTTGTGCTGAATACTGGGCAGGCGCTGGATGCTCAAGGCACCGGCCTGGTCCTCGAATTTGGCGCCCAATGTCGTACCGATGACCTGCTCGGGTGGGATGCCATAGACTTCTTCGGCGAAGGTCCGCATGAAAGCCACCTCACCGCCCGAAACGATGTAGGTCTTGAAGCCGTTGGCACGCAGGTGGCCCAGCAGTTCGAGCATCGGCTGGAACACCATCTCGGTATAAGGCCTGCCTGAACGTGGATGGCGGGCGCTGGCCAGCCATTTGCGGGCAACCGCGGTGAACTGTTCCGTGCTCATGCCCGAATGGGTGGCGGCGACGATTTTCAGCAAGCCGTCCATGCCCTGGGCGGCGAGTGCCTGTTGATCGTTCTCCAATACCGCCTTGAACGGCTGCTCGTTGCGCCATTCCGGGTGCTGAGGGGCAAGGCGCTTGACTTCGTCCAAGGCAAACAGCAGTTCGAAATACATCGGCTGCTCGCTCCACAACGTGCCATCGTTGTCGAACACGGCAATGCGCTCGGCAGGTGCGACATAGCGCGGGCCGCCTTCAGTGGTGACGTCCTTGACGAAGGCCAGAATGGCCGTGCGTGACGGGCCCTCGCGCCAGGCGGGCAATGGATCGGCTGCCTGGGCAAGCAGGGGCAGCAGGCAGAGCACAAACCAGACACTGCACACGAACCGCAGATCGCGCTTAAAGTTATACATCTTGACCTCCTTGTGCTGTATTCCACGTTTCAAGGATTAAGGTCACGCAGCCCATTTTTATCGGCGCGCGGCTGTTGGTGCGTACTGAGTTGCTGGCGCAGGGCCGACAAAAGTCGCCGCCGGGCAATGGTGGTAAGCCCCTGGCCGCGGTGCGGACCATAGACAGCCTCAAAAAAGGCTAGCAAATCATCCCCGCCAGAAGGATGTTCACTTGACGACAAGGTTCGCTGCCCGCTGGCCCGCCGATACCACAGATACAGGCCATCGAGGCGAGCAGTCTCATGGCCGCATTGCCGCCGCGCCTGGCGCCAGGCATATCCTTCAGACGCCAGCCAGGCATGCCGCCGACGCAGCCGCCAGGCGCGCAGCCATTGCCAGCCAGCCTGGCCATAGGCACGCCCGGCCCAGGCCAACCCACCCAGAAGCAGCAGTGCCAGTGCCAACAGCAGCCCGTGGCTTGCAATGCTGACCTGGGCGTTCTGGCCCAGTGCGCGCAGGTCTTCGGCAAGCGAGAACGGCGCCTGGTACACGCCCTCCTCCGCCACCAGCTCCACCGCAGGTACCGAAACACTGTGCTGCTCACCCGTGGCCGCGTCCCACCACTGCAGGTCGATGGCGGGTAAGCGATAACGGCCAGCTGCCGTGGCTATGTAGCTGGCGCTGTCGTCGCGCTGGCCGCCCAGCGTGCCGCCACGCCCATCGCTGAGCGGCTTGATGCTAGGCGTCTGCAGGTAACGCTTGAGTCCGTCGACCTCGGCGAAGGTCGGTGCCGGCAGCAGCATCGCTTGCGTGCCTTCAGCGTCTACATGCACGTGCCGGGTCACGCTGTCACCCACACGCAGCGGTTGATGGGAGTACCGGATCTCCTGGTTCAAATGCACGCTGCGCGCCACCAGGCGCTGTTCGCCGCTGCCCCCGGCCAAGCCCTTGGCTTCGAACGACAGTGGCTGGCTGGTGACCGCCTGCGGCCCGCCACTGGGGCCAGGCTGCACACGAAAGGTCAGCGCCGGGATGTCGAAGCGCTGCGCCTGTGTCGGGGTGATCGCGTAGCGGTAGCGCAGGCCGAAGAAGACTTTGCCCTCGCGTTTTTCGTTGAGGTGCTGGGCTTCGCCACTCGGTGGGCTGACAACCGCACCCGGCAGTTGCAGCGCGGGCAATACGGGGGCATCGGTGAACCAGGTGTCGACCAGCAGGTCGACTTCCAGGCTGAGTGTGGCGCCGGTCATGACCGCGGTGCCTGGCACCAGGCGCGTTTCCACCCGCACCTGTGGATCGTCCGCTACCGCCCAACCCGCCAGGCAGCACAACAGCAAGGCCCAGCGCCTCATGGCGCCTCCTTCGCCGCCTGTTGGCGGGCGGCGTCCTGAATGGAAAACTTGCGCTTGAGAAACTGCGCCGGTGACGTGGTCAGGTTATTCAGCCACAGCTGGTCCGAGGCAGCCTGCGGGGTGTTCTGTTGCTGCGTCTTGCCGCCCGAGGGCGTCTGGTCTTCGACGACCTTGTCGGGCTTTTCAGTGGGCGGGCCTTGTTCCTGTTGATCCTCGTAATCCTTGAGCAAGGCCTCGGCCAACGCCAGGTTGGCCTTGGCTTCTGCAAACGACGGCTGCAGGCGCAGGGCCTGCTGGTAGGCGGCAATCGCCTGGGGGAACTTGAACAAGCGTACATAGCTGTTGCCTTGGTAGAACCAGGCAGGGGCACTATCGACCTTGCCCAAGCTGACCAGCGCGGCCTCAAAATCAGCCGCCTGGTATGCAGCGATGCCTTTCCAGTAAGGGTCGTGGAACCGCGTTGCCGCCTGCGGATAGTGGCCCTGCTCGAACGCCCATCGCCCTTGCTGGTCGGCCGTGAAAAACGCATCGGCCAGCGCACCGGCCCTTGCCGGCTCAGCACTGCCGCCCAACAGCAGGGCCAGCAACATCCCGGGCAGCCAGTTCACCCGCCAGCCGCGCCGCAGGGTTGCCAGCACTATCAGCAGCAACGGCCAGCACAGCCAATAACCGGCGTCCTTCCAGTGCAGTTGGGCATCGTCGCCCTGGGCAGCCTTGAAATGGCGCTGGGCATGCAGCTCGACCCAGTCCAGGTCGTCATCGTTCAGCGACAGGCTGCCCAGGGGCGCATTGGCCGCCTTGGCGAGCGCCTTTAGGCCCTGCTCATCGAAGCCTGCCGCAGCCGACTGACTGCCAACCGCCAACACCAACACTTGCAAGGGCGAGCCTGAGACGCGTTTAGCAATCGCTGGAAATTGGCTGGCATCACCGCCATCGGTCAGCAGCACCAAAGTGCCCGGCGTCTGCTCAGCCCCCAGCAGCTTCAAGGCCAGGTCTATCGCGCCCAAGGCATCCTTGCCCGGGGTGCTCATCAGGTCCGTGGCCAGTGCCTGGATGAAGGTATCGAGCAACGCCGGATCCTCGGTGACAGGAAGCACCAAGTGGGCATTGCCGGCATAGGCGATGAGTGCGGTACGGGCGCCCGCACGGCGCAGGACCAAGTCGTGCAGGGTGTGTTTAGCAGCCGCCAGCCGAGTGGGCGGCACATCGTCGGCATCCATCGACGGCGACAGGTCCACGGCGATGATCAAAGGGGCGCGGTCATCGAGAAAGTCGGGGGTGTCCTGCACCCAGGTCGGCCCGGCAGCGGCCAGAGCTCCAAGTACCAGACTGGCCCCCAACAGGTGCACCGGGCGCAAACGCCGCTGTTCCTTTGGCGTGATCATCAAGTGCTCGACCAGGTGAGGCGCGATGATGCCCTCCAATTGTCGGCGTAGATCATGCCGGCGCAGCCACAGCACCGGCAACAGCAGGCCCGGCACGATCAGCAGCAACCACAGCGGCCGCAGGAAATGGAACGCAGCGGGGTCGAAGGTCATGCCGGCGGTGCTCCGGGCACTGGCCGGCGGCCGACCAGGCGGGCGCGCGCCAAGGCCAGCAGGTGGGCCACCAGCAGCAATCCTAGCGCCAGGCCCAACGGCCAAACGAACAAGTCACGCTTGGGTTGGTGGCTGAAGGTCTTGACCTGATGCGGGGTCAACCGGTCCAGGGTCGCATATACCTGCTGCAACGCCTGGCGATCATCGGCGCGAAAGAACTGCCCGCCAGTAGTACGCGCAATGCCTTGCAGGGCCGCCAGGTCGACCTTGTCATCGCCCGTCGCGGCTGGGTCACCGATACCAATGGTATGTACTACGATACGTTCTTCATGGGCCAGGCGAGCCGCGTGCTCGGGGGTGATGGCGCTGCCAGTGTCGTTGCCGTCAGTCAGCAGGATCAGCACCTTTTCCTGCTCGGGGGTGTTGGCCAACGCCTTGATGGTGAGCCCAATGGCATCGCCCAACGCGGTGTTCGGCCCGGCCATGCCAATGCCGACTTCATCCAGAAGCATCAGCAGGCTGGCGTGGTCGAGGGTCAAGGGCGCTTGAGGGTAAGCGCCGGTGCCGAACACGATGAGGCCGATGCGGTCGTCCTTGCGGCGCGTGATGAAGTCGCGCACCACCGACTTCACCGCAGTCAACCGATCGGTTCGCTCGCCGTTGGCGTTGGTGTAGTCGTTGGCCTGCATGGACTGGGAAATATCAATGGCCAGCATGATGTCGCGGATCGGCCGCTCCCGTTCAATCGGCCGCTCCACCCATACCGGCCGTGCGCAGGCCGCCACCAGAAGCCCCCACACCAGCAGGTTCAGCCACAATTGCCAGCGCCCGCCCGCTGCACTCGCCTGCCCCGGCTGCTGCCCGGTGGCGCGGCTCATCGCCGCAAAAAACGGCACCCGCAATGCACTGCGGCTCTCGCTGTAGGGTTGCAACAGACGATAGGCCAGCCAAGCAGCCGGCAACAGCAAGAACACCCACGGGTAATCAAACTGCCACATGGTGCCCCTCGATCCAGCGTCGGCTGGTGCTGTACAACGCCGCGACCTGCTGCGCGTCGAGCGCGAGCAGTTGGGCGTCGGGCGCATAAGCGACCGTTTGCAGGGTTTGCACAAAACCGGCAGGTAACGGCTGACCGGCACGCTGCTCAAGAAAGGCCTGCCACCGCGCGCCGGCCAGGCTGGCCACAGGCGGCGCATCTGGCAGCGACAGCGCCACCCGCTTCAGCAGCACGGGCACTTCCCGCAGGGCGGCCAGGCGCTGATCACCCTTGGCCTTGGCCAGCAGGTCAAGATACTGCAAGGCTTGGCGACGATAACGCTCGCGCGACCAACGCCGCCAGCGCAGGGCCGCCCAGACCAGCAGCAAGGCCAGCATCACCAGCCCCAACACCAACCAAGCCCAGGTATGCGGTAAGTAACTGAACGGCGGCGTGCCGGGTGCCAGCTGGCGCAGCTGGTCGATTGACGGTACGACGGCAGTGCTCATCGCGGCACCTGGGCAAGGCGGCCCAGCTCCCTGCGCAGTTGTTCAAGGCTGTCCCCTGCGGTGCTGATCAGCATCAGCGGCACCTGGCTGCGGCGCAGCAGCGCTTCTACATCGCGCAGGCGCCCGGCGAGAAAATCACCCAGCGGTTTGCTAACCCGGCGCTTGCCCACTTCAAGCTCCACCTGCTGTGTACCCTGGGTCACGTTCACCCGCCCCCTGTCCGGCACTTGCAATGCGATGGGGTCATACACCTGCAGGGCGATCACATCGTTGTGCTGACGTAACTGGCGTAGCAGCGGCAAGGTTTGCTCGCTGATACCCGCGAAGTCGCTGATGATGCAGATCAAGTGATCATGGCCTGCCGAGGCAACGCAGGTGCGCAACACCTTGTCCAACTGGCCATCTGCGTCTTCGCTGGCGAACGCCGTCAGCGCGTGGTTGGCCCTGACCACTGCACTGCACAAGGCCTCGACCCGCGCGCGACTGCGCAACGGCCGCACGTGCTCCACCCGCTGATTGCCGAACACCAGGCCACCGACCCTGTCACCGGCGTGGAACGCCATCCATGCACACAACGCCGCCAACTGCGCCGCAGTGACCGATTTGAAATAGCGCTGGGAGCCGAAATACATGCTCATGCGCTGGTCCACCAGCACCAGCGTAGGCCGGTCGCGCTCTTCGGTGAAGGTGCGCACGAAGGGCTTGCCGTAACGCAACGAGGCACGCCAGTCCAGGTGGCGCAAATCGTCGCCGGGGATGTAGTGACGCAGCTCGTCGAAGCTCAACCCGCGCCCGCGCAGGCGCGAGGCATGGTTACCGGAAAGAATGCTCGACAGTGGCTGCCGGGCGACGAAACTCAGCCCCCGCGCGCGCGCGTCCAGCCCCACCAGCTCAGTGAGTGAGGCGTAGACGAAACCGTCAGGCGTAATGCTGTTTGCGGGCATGGGCGTGTCCTTCAAGCGGGAATGGCCACCTTGTCCAACAGCCTGTCGATAACCTGATCCGCCGCCACGCCATCGCTGATTGCGTCGTATGACAGTTGCAGCCGGTGGCGCAAAACCGGGTGCACCACCGCGCGCACGTTGTCCGGTGAAACAAAGTCCTGGCCGTTGAGCCAGGCATGCGCGCGCGCCACCCGGTCTAGGCTGATGCCACCGCGCGGGCTGGCACCGATGGTGATCCAGCGCGCCAGGTCGGCATCATAGTCGCCTGGGTGACGGGTCGCGTTGATCAGGTCGATAAGGTAGCGGTCGATCGCCTCGGCAACATGCACCCGCGCCACCTCGCTGCGGGCATCGAAGATCACTTGCTGGGCCAGCCGCACCGGTTGCACGGCCCCCGCATCGCTGGCCTGGTCCTCTGCACGTACCAGGCGCAGCACCTGGGTTTCGTCATCAGGGTGTGGGTAATCCAGTTGCAGCTTCATCAAAAACCGGTCCATCTGTGCTTCAGGCAATGGATAGGTGCCTTCCTGCTCGATGGGGTTCTGCGTGGCCAGCACCATGAACAGCCCCGGCATCGGATAACTTTGCCCGGCCACGGTGATCTGGCGCTCTTCCATGGCCTCGAGCAAGGCCGCCTGGACCTTGGCCGGGGCACGGTTGATTTCGTCGGCGAGGATCACGTTGCCGAACAGCGGCCCGGGTTGAAAGCTGATCTTGTTGCCCTCGGCCGACTGCTGCAGGATCTCGCCGCCGGTGATGTCCGAGGGTAGCAGGTCGGGGGTGAACTGGATGCGCCGCATCTGCGCTTCCAGGTGCGTGGCCAGGGCCTTGACCGTGCGCGTCTTGGCCAGGCCCGGCAGGCTTTCGAGCAGCACATGGCCGTTGGCGAGCAGCCCCAGCAGTACATGGCGAATGGTCTCGGCCTGGCCGAGAACCTTCTCGGCGACCGACGCTTCCAGCGCTTTGACGTGTTCATGGGTGTTCACTGGCCCGGTCCCTGTCAGCGGTTGGCAATTGGGTAAATCTAGTAGTGCCAGGCCAGGGTGCAACGGGGTGTCGTGAAGAGAACATGGTGAACTTCCAACCTCACTTTCCTCCCCTCACCGCCCCTTCTGGTAATACGGCTCGATGGCCTGCAGCCGCGGGTCGTCTGGTGCCACCGCGCGCATCCGCTCGACATAGCCGTAAGCCTGCTCGCGCTCGCCAGCCAATGCATGCAGGTAGATCAGCGAATACAGCAGGTCGGCGTTTTCCGGTGCTTGCTCCAAGCCGCTGCGTAACGCTTGCAGGGCTTCATCACGGCGGTTCATGCGCGACAGCAGCAGGCCCTGGTTGTAACGAATGCGCGTATTGCCCGGCAGCGCCACGGCGGCCTGCTCCATCCAGCCCAGCGCCTCGTCGGGCTTGCCGCGCTCGACAAGCAGCAAAGCCAGCATGTAGGCCAGGTTGCCACGGTCGGCAGCGGGCATCT
Organism: Pseudomonas sp. DCB_AW; assembly: GCF_026240895.1. Lineage (NCBI taxonomy): Bacteria > Pseudomonadati > Pseudomonadota > Gammaproteobacteria > Pseudomonadales > Pseudomonadaceae > Pseudomonas > Pseudomonas sp. DCB_AW. The sequence goes on along the minus strand of NZ_JAPFCE010000050.1, from coordinate 16,920 downwards.
TGTCCAGCGCCACCCCCTCGCGCAGCAGGCTCTCGGCATCGTCCAAGCGTTGCGCACTGCTGGCCAGGGTTACCAGGTTGACTCGCGCCGGGACGAAGTACGGGTCCATGTGCAAGGCTTGGCGGTACTGTTCCACAGCCTGCTCGTCGCGGCCCTGGCGCTGCATGAGCACCGCCAGGTTGAGCCGTCCGCCCGGCAGGTCGGCGTTACTGCGCAAGCGCTGCTCGTAATCGTCGAGCAACGTTTTGAACGACTCGCGGCTGGCTTCAGGTAACTGTGCTGCCGGGACATCGGCCAAGGCCCGCACGGCTTCGTCGCGCACGGCCAAGGTGGGGTCTTCGAGCAGGGGCAGCAGCGGTTTCAAACGCTGTTCGGGGGGCAGGCTGGTGAAGCCGGCCACAGCGTAGGCGCGCACTAGCGGGTCTTTGTCCTGCAGTGCCCATTGCAAGTTGCTGGCCGCTGCGGGGCCCAAGTCTGCCAACTGGTCGGCGGCGGTGGCGCGGACGATGGCCGGGTTGCTCTTGTCCGCAAGCAGATAACCCAGGCGGCTCAGGGTAGTGCTCGGGTCCTCGCGCACGGCGTGGAAGTTCTGGCCGTAATGAGCGGGGCGCTTCGGTGACCCGAACCAACCTTCAATGGCCTTGGCCGCCCACTCGGGCTTGCGGTCTTGGTGGCAGGTGGTACAGGCATCCGGGCCGTTGCCCTCTGCGGCAAGGTCCGGCCGGGGTATACGCAGGCTGTGATCGCGCCTGGGGTCGATCACCATGTAATTTTTGCTCGGCATGTGGCAATTGACGCACTGCGCACCTGGCGAGTCCACCGTGTGGTGATGATGCGCTGGGCTGTCATAGTCCTTGGCCTGCAAGCCAGCGAAACGTGCAGTATTGGGCTGGGTGTTATGGCATTGCAGGCACAACCCATTGCCTTCGATGCGCACCTTGGTGGTATGGGGGTTATGGCAATCGGTACAACCGACACCGGCGGCGAACATCTTGCTCTGGGTGAATGAGCCGTACTCATAGACTTCGCCGTCGATCTGCCCGCCGTCGTGGTACATACCCGTGCGCAGTGTGGCCGGCAAGCTCTGGTCCAACTGGGGATGGCCAGGCATCTGGCCAGTGCCCAACCCTTGCCGGCGGCTGTGGCAGTATGCACACTGCTCCACCAGGCCCTTGCTGCCCAGCGCCTTGAAATCCACCGCAAGCCCCTGAGCAGGCGAGACACCGGGGTGTTTGCTGGCCCAGTCGACATGGGCTTGGCCAGGGCCGTGGCAGCCCTGGCAACCCACAGTCTTTTCCTGCCAGGTACTGGCAAAACTGTCGTGGGTATCATCGTAATGCTTGACCAGCCGGGTCGAGTGGCAGTCAGCGCACATACCGTTCCAGTTCTGGTAACGGCCCGTCCAGTGCAGCGGGTCGTCGGGAGCGAAGCGTTGCCCAGGGTACAGCGAGAACCAGCGCTGCCCGCCCTGCGCCGCCGGCCGGCTGTCCCAGGCGAGGGTCAAGGCCTGCAAGCGGCCGCGCGACAGCGCCACCAGGTATTGCTGCAGCGGCTCGAAGCCAAAGGTGTAGAGCACCTTGAAGTCAGCCGGTTTACCATCTTCGCCCTCGATGTTGACGAAAAAACTGTCACCCTTGCGGTAAAAGTGGGCCTTCACCCCGTCTTGGTCATAGCGCACATCATTGAAGTTGCCCAGCACGTTGGCCGGGCTGACATCGCGCAACGCCCAGGAATGGTCAGACTGCTGCCATTGTTTGGCCTGCTCGGTATGGCACGCCTGGCAACTGGTCGCTTCCGCATAGCCCTCACGTTCCTTGGCCTGGGCCGGCAACTGCCCCTGCTCGGTGGCTGCCTGACTCAGCCCAACGGTGCACAGTGGCAGTAGCAAGACACCTATTCCGATAACCGCCCTCACCCTCTGCACTGCCTGTGCAATACACCCCATGCTTTAGCTCCACGGTCTGCGCTGTTCGCCCTGTAGCGGGCTGTTTTCATTGATCAATCAATTTCGACGCGGGCTACCTGTTCCCCGCCTGGGGCGTCATCCACCCACTGCCAGAACAGCATGTACCCAACGGCCAGTATCACCGGCCCGATGAACAGGCCGATGATCCCCCCGGCCACCATGCCGCCCAGAGCACCAATCAGGATCACCGGCATCGGTACATTCACCCCTCGCCCGAGCAGCAAAGGCTTGAGCACGTTGTCGGCCATGCCCGCAAGCACGCTGTATACGGCAAACACCACACTACCGACCGTGGCACCTTCGGTGAAGAACACGAAGCCCACCACCGGCAGGGTAATCAACAGCACCGGCAGTTGCATGATCCCCAGCAACAGCACCAGTAACGCCAGCAGCCCTGCGCCTGGGATACCCATGACCACGAAACCGACGCCTACCAGCACCATCTGCACAAAGGCGATGCCAACAACACCCTGAGCCACGGCGCGAATGGTGGCGGTGCACAGCTGGGCAATCTGAGGCCCACGATCAAGCCCGGATATTCGCGTGGCGATACGCACCGCGTTACGCTGCCCGCTGTCGCCATAGGCCATGACGATACCCGACAGTATCAGCGCACCGATGAACATTAGAAAGCCCGTGCCCACGCCTGCAAGCTTGCCCAGCACCACCATGCCAATGCCTTTGAGATGAGGCACCACCTGCTGCATCAGGCTGGTCGCATCCGTGGCGCCCTGCTGCCACAGGGTGAACAGTTGCGGCCCGATCAATGGCCAGGATTGCACGTCAGGGTTGGCGGGAGGAATGTGCCAGGCACCGCTTTCAAACAACACGAGCCCTGCGCTGACCGATTCGGTGATGGACACCGCCAACAGGTAGATGGGTACCATGAGTATCAACAGCGTGACGAGCACGATGAACGTCGCAGCATGCCCGCTCTTGAGACCAAGCCGCTGCTGCAGACGGCCATGCAGCGGGTAGAACGTGATCGCAAGAATGACAGCCCACAGCATCAGCCCCAGAAATGGATGGAATACCTCATAGCAGATGACCGCCAGTGCGGCGATCAGCCCTGCGCGAATGAATACATCCAACAGTGCACGGGACAGATCCCGCTTGACCGGCAACGACTCCATCGGGCTCCCTCCAGACAATAGCGGTTCGGCATGATCGCAATCGGTACGTGAATGATGGCAACCGCGAGCCACGTTCACCGTAGTACAACTCGTCAGCCGTTCCTGCATTACCCCAGCGCGTGTCGCCAATTGAACATACCGCAACGCCGTTTTCGGTTCTTTAATGAGATGAGGCTTAAAGCAGCCCGTTTTATGCAAGCAACAAAAGCGTCAACCTAAGGGTTCAGCCCGGGTCACAGAGGAAGACCCCAGCGGCTACTCCGCCTTTAAGTGTCTTGGAGCAAGGAGTCGAGCATGCTTTTGCCTGTTGTTGGACACCGTTACCTGCCGTTTTTGTTGGCCTTGGCCAGCGTTTGCGCCCACGCCGAGCAAGAGCCGACCGCAGAAGACCCGCAGTTGATACGCGTCCTGTTGGCAGCCGAACTGGAAACCACTCTGTCCAGCCAAATGAGCGGCACCTTGGGCGAGCTGAAGACCAGCTTCGGCGAACATGTGACCAAGGGCGCGAACTTGGCGCGCTTCAATTGCAACGAGGCACAAGCCCGCGGCAAGGTCGCCGTGGCCGAGCTGGCCATGGCCCGGCAGAACCTGGAAGCCAAGAAGCAACTGCGCAAGCTCGACGCCGTCGGCGATATCGAAGTAGCAGCAGCCAATACCGAAGTGCAGAAGGCTGATGGCGCCCGCGCCATGGGCGAAGCGCAGATGAGCTACTGCCAGGTGCTGGCCCCCTTCTCGGGCCATGTGGCCAAGGTTTACGTCAAACCATACCAGACCGTCAGCGCGGGTACGCCACTGTTCGACCTGGTCAGCGACGGCGCATTGAAGGTGCGCCTGAATGTACCCTCCAGCCAACTGAAAAGCCTAAGCCCCGGTCAGACGCTGCAGGTGACTGTGCATGAGACGGGCAAAACCTACCCGGCCAAGGTCAGCGTGATCAACTCAAGGGTCGATGCCGTGGCGCAGACGGTGGAACTTGAAGCGCGGTTCGACCAGCGTTACCCCGAGCTGATCGCTGGCATGAGCGGCACGGCGCGGTTCGACCATGACCGTGAATAGGCCACTGCCCCACCCGCAGCTGTTGCTGCAACTGGACGCCCTGCGCGATAAAGCCATGGCCGCCGAGACGCTAGGCGCGCTGGCGTTCAGCATGGCCAACGACCTGTATCCGCTGCTGCCCTTCCACCAGGCGCTGGTGTTCGAGCAAGGCAACAGCGGCTTGGAGCTGCTGTGCGTGTCGGGCCTGGCGCGCCCCAGCGAAGACTCGCCCTACCTGGTCTGGCTCAGGCGCGCCAGCCGTTGGTTGGCCGAGCGCTTGGTCGAGCCACAGCCCGCCTGGTTGACCCAGGCCAACGCCGCGCCACCTGAAGACATCGCCGAGGGCTGGGCCGAGTGGTGGCCTACCGGCCTGTGGTGCATACCCTTGCATGCCCCGACCGGCCAGCGCCGTGGCCTGCTGGTATTGCTGCTGGAAGAAGCGCCGCCGGCGGTGCTGCACCAGCAGCTGGATGGTTTGACGCGCACTTGGGCCTATTGCTGGCATGCGCTGACCCGGCGCCGGCGAATCGGCCGCTGGCGCCCCAGCCGTCGCCAGGTGCTGATCACCCTGCTGGTGGCAGCCGGGCTGTTGCTTCTCCCGGTGCGGCAAACGGCGTTGGCACCGGCACAGATCGTGTCGCGCCAGGCACAGATCGTCAGTTCACCGATCGACGGCGTGATCGCCCAAGTGCTGGTGCGCCCCAACCAGCCCGTTGAAGCCGGCACCCCGCTGTTCACCCTCGACGAAACCACCCTGCGCAGCCGCGCCGAGGTGCTCGGCAAGGAAGTCGCGGTGGCCGACGCCGAGTTGCTGGCCGTCAGCCAGCGGGCATTCGACAACCCGCAAAGCAAGAACGAGCTGACCTTGCTGCAAGGCCGTGCCCAGCAACGTCGCGCCGAGCTGGCCGCGGTGCAAGCGCAGTTACGGCGTACCCAGGTGCTGGCACCACGGGCCGGGGTTGCCGTGTTCAGTGACCCCAACGACTGGCTCGGCAAGCCGGTGTCGACCGGTGAGCGCATCATGCACGTGGCCGACCCGGCGCAACCGGCCATGCAGATCCAGCTGGCCGTGGCCGATGCCATCGCCCTGGAGCCAGGCGCCGAGGTCACGCTGTTCCTCACCGCCTACCCGCTCAGCCCGCTCAAGGGCAAAATCCTCGAAACCAGCTACCAGGCCAAGCCCAGTGATGACGGCGTGGTCGCCTACCGCCTGCTGGCCAGCATTGACGAACGCTCCGAGCATGCCCGCCTGGGCCTGCACGGCACCGCCAAACTGTACGGTGGCCGGGTAATGCTCGGCTATTACCTGCTGCGCCGGCCGCTGGCCACGGTGCGTGCCTGGAGTGGCTGGTAATGCTCGACCTGTCCGACCTGCCACTGCCCCCGCTGCGCGAGGACCTGCGCCTGTGCGAGGCCGCCGACAGCCGTGAAGGGGAACCGGCATGGATGATCCACGACACCGTGGTCAACCGTTTCTACCGGATTGGCTGGTTGGAGTTCGAGTGCCTGCTGCGCTGGGGCCAGACGCCGCGCCAAATCAGCGAGCAAGTGTCGCGGGACAGCGCGCTCAACCCCGATGTCGAGCAGGTGCTGGCGCTGCGCACGTTCCTCGAACACCACCACCTGCTGCGCCCCGGCCCCGAGCAATTGGCCAAACTGCAGGCCGCGAGCGAGGCGCGCACCTGGTCGAGCTGGCGTTGGTGGTTGCACCACTACCTGTTCTTCCGCGTGCCGCTACTGCGCCCGCAAGCCGGTCTGCAGCGCCTGGCGGTAGCGCTGGGCTGGCTGTTCCATCCGCTTACCGGGGTGCTGGTGATCGGCCTGACCCTGCTCGGGATCATCCTGGTGATGCAGCAGTGGGACGCCTTCACCCATGCGGTGGTCGAGTCGTTCTCCACCGAAGGCCTGTTCAGTTTTGCCCTGGCTCTGGTGGTCGCAAAAACCCTGCACGAGCTTGGCCACGCGCTGGTCGCCACGCGCCTGGGCTTGCGCGTGGGGCACATGGGCGTGGCGTTTCTGGTGCTGTGGCCGATGCTCTACACCGACACCGGCGAAAGCTGGAAGCTCAAGCGCGCCCACCAGCGCCTGGCCATCGCCTCGGCCGGCATCGTCACCGAATTATCCCTGGCAGGCCTGGCCACCCTCGGCTGGGCGCTGTGCGACGACGGCGCCCTGCGCAACGCGCTGCTGTACCTGGCGACCACCAGCTGGGTGCTGTCGCTGGCCCTCAATGCCAGCCCATTCATGCGCTTCGACGGCTACTTCATTCTCAGCGACCTGCTCGACTTCCCCAACCTGCACGAACGCGCCTCGGCGCTGGCGCGGGTGGCCCTGCGGCGCAACCTGCTTGGGCTCAACGAGCCGTGGCCCGAGCCGTTCCCGGTGGGGCAACGCCGCCTGTTGGTCGCGTTCGCTTTTGCCACCTGGCTGTACCGCCTGGTGCTGTTCCTCGGCATTGCCGTGGCGGTGTACCTGTTCTTCTTCAAACTGTTAGGGATCGTGCTGTTCATGGTCGAGTTGGCGTGGTTTATCGCACTGCCGGTGAAACGTGAGCTGAGCCACTGGTGGCAACAGCGGGCACGCATCCCGGGGCAGCGCAAACGGCTGTTCTACCTAGGCGCAGGCTTTGCCTTACTGGCGCTGGCGGTGCCCTGGCACAGCCAGGTCGACGCCGTTGGCGTGGCCCGGGCCGAACACCAGTTGCGCGTGTACACGCCCTACCCTGCGCGGTTGAAAAGCCTGCATTCGCAAGGCCTGGTCAAGGCTGGCGACGTGCTGGCAGTGCTCGAAGAGCCAGACCTGGATTCGCGCATGCGCAGCAGCCAGGCCAGCGCCCGCAGTTATCAGGCGCGCCTTTCTGGGCTGCTGGCCGACCCCGCCGGGCTGGCCGAGGACGCTGCCACCCAGCAACGCCTGAAGGTGCAGAACGAAGAAGCCCGCGCGGCACGCATCGAAATCGCCCGCCTCAACCTGCAGGCGCCGTTCGCCGGCACCTGGCTGGACCTGGACCCTGACTGGCGCCCCGGCCAGTGGCTCAACCGCCAAGAGCCACTGGGCATGCTGATCGACCCCAGCCACTGGCAGGTCGATGCCTACGTTGCCCAGGACCAGGTGCACCACCTGGCCGTAGGCAATGCCGTGAAGTTTTACCCCGAAGGCCAGGCCACCGCGCTGCGCGGCAAAGTGCTGGCCATTGGCAGCACCCGCGCCGGGCAGTTGGCCCACCGCATGTTGTCTTCGCATTTCGGCGGCCCGGTGCCGACCAGCGGCCAGTCGCTGGTGCCCAGCAACGCGCTGTTCCAGGTACTGGTCGCGCTGGATGAGCCGGTGGCCAGCGTGCGCGAAACCCGCGGCAAGCTGCAGATCGAAGGGGAAAAACGCAGCATCCTCGGTGAGCTGGGTAAATGGATTCTGGGGGTCGGGCTGCGCGAAAGCGGCTTCTGAAGACCTTCCGGCGCCTCACCCGGCACCCCGAAAAAATCGGACTAGGATTGATTTAGTTTCGGAAATGGCATCGTAACTTCTGGGCAGGATTGGAAATGGACATCAAGAGCAGAGCCGGCTTCGCCATGGTTTCGCGCCCTCGGTCGCAGACAGTTGCCCTTGAGCAACGCATCCTCTTCGACGGCGCTGGCGCAGCGGCTGTCGACCAGCAGCATCACAGTGATCCCGGTACAGCAGAGGCCAAGGACACCAGCCATCCTGCCCCTACTGCTAGCGAGGCGCAAACCACCGCAGCGGCGCCCGCACCACGCAACCTTGTGGTCATCGATGCCCGGGTGGAAAACCGCGACCAGCTGGCCGCCAACTTGCCAACCGGCACCACCGCGCTGGTGGTGGACCCTGGCCAGGATGCCATCGCAGCCATCAGCAACGCGCTGGCGCAGTTGGGCAAGGTCGACTCGATCCAAGTGTTCTCGCACGGCGCGTCTGGCCAGTTCACCCTGGGCAACCAGGTATTCACCAGCCAAACCGTCGAGCAGCTGGGCGACCGCCTGAGCGCCTGGCGCGGTGAACTCAACGCGGGCGCGGACATCCAGTTGTATGGCTGCGATGTCGGTGCCGGCAGTGCAGGCCAGGCGCTGGTGAACGAACTGGCGCGCTGGACCGGCGCTGACGTCGGTGCCTCCAGCAACGCCACCGGCAGCCAACTGGCCGGCGGCGACTGGCGCCTTGAGGTCAGCAGTGGCGATGTCGACAAGACCATTGCCCTGGCAGCAGCCACCCTGAACGGCTTCCAGGGTCTGCTGGCCGATGCCAGCCCCACCGCCAGCCTGGGCAGCGGCGGCGTCGAGGTGCAACTGGGCGAGCAATTCAACTTCACCGTCAGTTTCAGCAACCCCTCGACCCAGGAAGGCTACGCGCCGTTCCTCGATGTGTTCATGCCGGCCACCGGGCGCGACGGCGACGATGGCGCCACCTTCGTCTCCGCCACCTACCTCGGCCAGGCGGTGAACAGCTTCGTGATCACCTTCGATGCCAACGGCAATGCTACCCACCCGTTGGCCAAGGACGCCAGCGGCAATGCCCTGGTGATCAATGCTGCCAGTGTCGGCATGAAGCCCGGTGACCAGATGGTGGTACTGCAACTGCCTTATGCCAGCGTCACCAACGGCCAGCCCGCCATCGATGTGCAGATTACCGCGCAGTTGAGCAATCTGGCCGACACCCATTACTCCGACGGCACGCCTAACCTCACCATCAACGCCCGGGCAGGCTTCGAGTACGGCAACGATTCGCTGAACAATCCGGTGCAGGACCCAAGCCGGGTAGAAAGCGCACTACACAGTTTCATCGTCACCCCGACCCTGCTCAAGGTCACGCAAACGGTCAACATGCCAGAAGGCGAAACGGTAACCGGGCCGAACTTCACCCGTACCCAGACCGTGACCGTAACTCCGGCCCCCGGGCAAACGCTAAGCAATGTCACCGTCACCCAGACCGTGCCCGACCAGGTGCATGTCAGTGCCATCACGCCGGGGGCTGGCGGCACCCTGACATCGGTCACCCTGCATGACGGCACGGTGCTGACCAACCCCCTGCTTATCGCTGCGGCATTGGCCAACCCCAACGCCTTCGTGGCCAGCTATGAGATCCATTACGACACCCTAAGCGCGGCCAGCGAAACCCAAGTCAGCTTCTATGTGCCGGAAATCGACGCAAACGGCCGCCCAGTGATCGACCCGACCACCGGTAACCCGACCACCATAAACTTCGGCACCGCCAGCGTGAGCGGTGGCTGGAACCCGCTCGACCCACGCGACCGCCCCATCGACCCGGACGGTTACCCGTTCACCGAGACCGGCAATGGCCAAGGCGTGACCTTCGTCGCCAAGTCGATCACCCTGCTCAAGCAGGTCGACCTGCAGAATGACGTCGGCACGCCCGGCCTCACACCCGGCGACACTTTGCGCTACACCTTGGATGTGGCCATTTCCGACTTCTTCGCCTTTGGCGAAAACATCCTCGAACAGGGCCAGCTCACCCTGACCGACCTGCTCGGCGACGGCCAAACCTTCGACCCGAGCAACCCGCCTACGCTGATCATCCAGCAGCATGGTGGCTCCCAGGCCATCGCCCTGGTCTACACCCAGACGGTGAATGCCGACGGCAGCACCACGCTGGTCTTCGACATTGCCGAGTCCATTCGCCAGGCGGTTGCCGGCCCTGGCGTGGCAGCGCTGTTCGGCGACCTTTACGATGACACCCTGCAGGAAGGTGCCACGCGCCTGAACATCGTCTACGACGCGCTGATCGACACCACCTACACCAGTGACCACCCACCCCACGACCAGCTCAACGAAGGTGACAGCGTCGGCAACAGCGCCACGGTGGATGCCACCGTGCTGCGCGATGCGGTCAACCTTGGCGGGACCCAGACAGATGGGTCCAGTACCACAAGCACCATCGAAAGCTCCTCGGTCGATATCGAACTCACCCAAGTCAACGGCGGCAACCCGCCGAGCAACGGCGAGCTGCGTCCGGGCGATGTTGTGACCTTCACCATTAGCTACGACTTGCTTGTAGCCGATTACGAGAACTTCAAGCTCACCGCGTACCTGCCTTTGCCCTTGCTCAATGCCAGCGGTATCAACTGGAGCATCGGCAGCGGGGTTGGCCAGTGGACGTTCGGCAGCGGTAATACCATTCTCGATGTGCCCGACAGCGTCACCACTGGCCCGGGTAACTCGATCATCTTCGACTTCGGTGACTTCGTCTCTGGCGGCCTCAGTGGCGGCACCGTGCAGGTTCGCTTCACCATGATAGTGGGCGACCAGCCGTATGCCGACCAACGAGAACTCGACGTGCTGGCGCAGTCGAGCCAGACCACCACAGTCGACAAGACCGTGCTCACCTCATCGGATGTGGCGGTGATCGAGTCGGTCGCCGAGCCGGTGCTGGACATCAAGCACGGCGTGGTGTCCAGCAGCAACGGCACGGTCACCGGCATCACCGGCAGCTGGGCCGCCCCTGGCAGCAGTGGCGTGCCGTTCAGCGGCAGCGTGACCAGCCTGGCGGCGGTGGACGGCAATGTCAGCGGCATCGACGGTGCCGACAACCTTCGCCTGGCCACCGCCCTGAAAAACACCGGCGGCGGCGGGGCTTACGATGTCAGCACCAGCATTACCTTGCCCGCTGGCCTGTCGTTCGTCGGTGGCAGCCTGGGCGCGGCCAACCTGCAGATCTACCGCGGCGACGGCAGCGTGCTGGTGCAGGGCACCGACTACCGTGTCGACGGCAACGCCATCACCTTCCTCGACGCCAACGGCCAGGCCACCCTGCTGGCCGGCCGCGCCGGCACCGCCAGCGACCTGTCCGGGGCCAACGTGGTGGTGATCACCTACGACGTCAGCGTGGACAATGCCATCCTCGCCTCCAGCACGCTGCAGAGCACTGCCGCGCTGACCTTCTACGCCAGCGTCGATGGCGGCCAGGACTTCACCCCCACCGACCTGACCGAGGTCGCCAACCAGCAAGTCGCCGCGCCGACCATCAGCAAGACCTACAAGGACGGCAGCCTGACCGAGGACGACTCCAGCGCCGGGCACACCACGGGCAGCAACCTGGTGATCGGCGAAAGCATCACCTATGACATCGTCGTCACCCTGCCCGAGGGTTCAACGGGCAGCCTGCGCATCAATGACCTGATCCCTCCGGGCCTGCGCCTGGACCCACGGTTCAATGGCAACCTAGGCTATGAAATCATCACCAGCACCACAGGTAGTGCCGCCCTCACGGCCGATTTCAACGGTGTACTGAACGTCAACCCGGTGAACCTGGACGGCAGCGACGGCGCCGACCTGATGCTGGTGTTCGGCAGCGCCGGGGCCACGGCCGACAACATCACCGGCAACAACAGCTTCGTCATCCGCCTGGTACTGGTGGCCAGCAACGTGACCGGCAACCAGCAAGGCACCACGCTGAACAATGGCGCGCAGCTGGTGTACAGCGACCCCGATGGCGACACCCCCAATGGCACCACCGCCGTGGACCGCAACATCAACAGTGCCGAACAGCCCGGCGTGACCATCGTCGAGCCGACCCTCAGCGTCACCCAGCAGATCACCTCGACTCCCTCGTTTGGCGGCTTCGACCAGGGCGATACCGTCACCTTCACCATCACCGTGGCCAACAATTCGGGCACCGACGCGTTCGACATCAGCCTGCTGGACGTGCTGCCGACTGAAATCGACAACCTGGTGATCAGTGGCACCGTCCAGTACAGCGGCGGCGCCACCAACAATGGCGGCGTTGATTTCGTCATCCTCAACGGCCAGTTGGTGACCGCCAATGGCGCCAACATCGACATCGCTAACGGCGGCAGCATCGTCATCACCCTGACCGGCGTGGTCAATGCCACGGCCGCAGGCGAGGCAGCGATCGCCAACAACGTCGTGGTGCGCTGGAGCAGCCTGGACGGCAGCAGCGATAGCACCGATACCGTCAATGGCGAGCGCAGCGGCGACGATGGCCTGCTCAATTCGGGCGTGCTCAACGATTACCGGGTGCTGAGTGCCTTGCTGATCCCGGTCACCAACGGCATCCAGGTGTCCCGCGTCGGCGGCGTCACCGACACGCCCCCGGCCACCAACGGCAGCGGCGCCACCGACACCAGCGGCCTTTTGGAAACTGTGGTAGTCGGCGAAATCGTCCGTTACCGCGTGGCCGTGCTGGTACCGACCGGCGACAACCCCAATTACCAGATCCGCATCGAGCTGGCCGCCGGCCTGGAGTTCATCACCGCCGACCTCAACAACATCCTGATTGCCATGGTGTCGAGCCAGCTAGGCGGCTTGACCACCGACGCCACCGACCTGGTGCTCGGCGACGGCAATTCGCTGTACATGACCGGCAACCAGAACAGCGATGTGGCCTTGCCAATCCACCCCGATCTGGGCGGCGTAGTGCCCTCGGGTGTTTTCGACGGTGACAATGGCCGGCTGCAGATCACGACCAACCAAGACGGCAGCCAGACCATCACCTTCAGCCTTGGCAACGTGACCAATGGCGAGGCCAATGACAGCGATATCGAAGGCGTGATCCTTGAGTTCAACGTGCGCGTCAACAACGTGACCGGCAACCAGGCCAACACCCAGCTGGGCATGACCGTGTTCGAACACGTGGGCCCTGGCGATGGCGTGGACCGCGGCCGCAGCGATACCGTGTTCGAGCGCGTGGTGGAGCCCAGCTTCACCAGCATGGACAAGTCGGTCATCGACGTGGCCCCGGGCGCCGGCACGACCACGGCCACCGTCTCGGTGAGCTTCACCCAGGATGGCGGCGCCCCCGCCTACAACACCCACCTGACCGACCAGTTCCCCAATGGCAGCAACTACCAGGTGCAAAGCATCCTGCTCAATGGCGTGGCGCTGGACCTGGGCAACCTGCCCAGCGGCATCAGCTTCAGCGACGGCAGCGGTATCGTCATGGACTTCGCACGGCTCGCGCCCAACGACGCGATCCAGGTGATCTACACCGTCACCCTGCCCAATGTAACCATCGCCGACGACACCGCCAGTTCTGCCGTGCTCACCTGGACCAGCCTGCCCACCGACTTCGAAACCAACGGCTGGGGCGGTTCGCTGCCAGCGGGTGCTGGCGCTGCCGACGGTGAGCGCACCGGCCAAGATGGCGCAACCGGCCTGAACAACTACATCCTCAGCGATGGCGCTGGCATGGGCGTGATCCAGGGCACGTTGTGGGACGACACCCGCAGCGCCACGGACAACGTCAGCCCGGACGGCCCCGGCCTGGACGGCATCGGCGTCACCCTGACCTGGGCCGGTGACGACGGTCAGTTCGGCACCGCGGACGACCGCACGTTCAACACCGTTACCGCCAATGGCGGCCTCTACCAGTTCGCCCTGCTGCCCTCCGGCAGCTACCTGATCGCGGTGGCGCAAGACCATCAGGTCAGCGCCAACAACACCTTCCGGGTGCGTATCGACACCGACACGGGCGCTGCGGCTACAGGCCTGGGCAGCATCAACCTGGCACTCGGCGAAGGCGCTACCGGCACCGCTGACGCCGGCTACGTGCATGTGAACGAGGCGCCGGTCAACACAGTGTCCGACCAGCACGGCCAGGAAGACACGGTATTGCACATCGGTGGCTTGGCCATCAGTGACGTGGACGTCAACGCCGGCACTGCCGACGGCGTCATGAGCATTACCCTGACCGTGGTACACGGGGTCATCTGGCAAACCGCCACCCCGCCGGCGGCCACAGCTACAGCTCCTGCCGGCGCTGGGCGCAGCCTGGTCCTTACCGGCACCTTGGCCGAACTGAACGTGCTGCTGAGCCAGCTGTATTACAAAGGCGACCAGGACTTCAACACCTTCCGCGACCCTGAAACCCTGACCATGGTCACCAACGACCAAGGCAACTTCGGCGACGCACCGGTCAACGGCGACGGCGTGCCTGGACAGAACCCGGCCGATGCGCTGACCGACACCGACGTGATGAACATCATCATCGACCCGGTCAACGATGCCCCGATCGCCAACGCCGACCTGGCCATCGCCGTGGAAGCCGGTGGCTTCAACAACGCCGACCCTGGCGTGAACCCTACCGGCAACGTGCTGGACAACGACACTGATGTCGATATCCAGACCAACATCGACGTGCTTACCGTCACCCGCATCGCCAACACCACCACCCCCGGAGGTGTCGCAGTGGCCGCCAATGGGGTCACGACCTTGCAAGGGCTGTACGGCACCTTGTCGATCACCGCCGGCGGCGGTTTCCAGTACATCGTCGACAACGACAACCCTGAGGTGCAGGCGCTGCGCACCGCCGGCAACTTCATCAGTGATTTCTTCGGCTATGACATCGTCGACACCGGCGGTTTGACCAGCAGCTCGGTGCTGCAGATCAATATCCATGGTGCCAATGACACCCCGGTGGCCCATGGCGATATTGGCACCGCCATCGAAGCCGGAGGCACCAACAACGGCACCCCAGGGCAGGATGCCACTGGCAATGTGCTTGACAACGACACCGACGTCGACTCAGTGGCCTTGGGCGAGACCAAGCAGGTCAGCGCGGTGCGCTTCGATGGGCTGGGCGGCGGCCGGATCATTCCGGTGGTCAGCGGCCAATCGAGCAGCGTGCTGGCCGACTTCGGCAGCTTGACCATCAACGCCGACGGCAGCTACCGCTACGTCATCGACAACAGCAACGCCGCGGTGCAGGCACTATCCCCAGGGCAGACTCTTGTCGAGCAGTTCACCTACCAGATGGTCGATGCTGGGGGCCTGAGTTCGGTGACCGTGCTGGTGATCACCATTCAGGGCGCCAACGATGCGCCGGTGGCCGTGGACGACCACGGCACCGCCAGCGCGGGTGCCAGCGACGGCAGCACCGTGCCGGTCAACGCCAACGGTAATGTGATCACCGGCGATGGCGGCGTGGGCGCCGACACGGACGTCGACAACTTCGACCAGCCAACCGCGACCCAACTCAAGGTCGATGGCGTGCGCAGCGGCCTGGAAGTCACGGGCGGTACCCTTACGCCGGTCGCCAACGGCGCACCTGCAACCCTCACTGGCACAGTCGCCCGCCTGGCCGACAGCAGCCTGATCAGCGGCGACTTTGGCCAGCTGATTCTGAACGAAGACGGCAGCTACACCTTCGAGGTCAACAGCGCCGACCCGGCCATCCGAGCGCTAGCGGCCGGGCAAACCCTAGACGTGATCTTTACCTACCAGATCCACGACAGCGGCGGCCTGACCGACCAGGCGCAACTGGTGATCACTGTCACCGGCGTCAACGACCCACCCGTGGTCAACCCGGTCACGGTCGACGCCATCGAGGCCGGTGGGGTGAACAACGGCCAGCCGGGGCTCGACCCAAGCGGCAGCATCCGCGGCGCGTATAGCGACCCGGACGGCGACACCCTGATCGTCAGCGCCGTGGTCAACCCCAACGGTGTCAACGGCACGCCTGGCCAAGCCCTGGCCGGCAACTACGGCAGCCTGGTGCTGGATGCCCAAGGCAACTACCGCTACGTGGTGGACAACAGCAACGCTGCGGTTCAGGCCCTGCGCACCGATGCCGACCAACTGACCGAGGTGTTCCAGTACAGCGTCAGCGATGGCAACGGCAAAATCGTTACGGCCACCTTCACCGTCATCATCCACGGCCGCAACGACACCCCTGTTGCGACCAGTGACGCCGCCACCGCCATCGAAGCCGGTGGCACCAACAACGGCACCCCCGGGCAGGATGCCACCGGCAACGTGCTGGACAACGACACCGACGTCGACGCCGTGGCCCTGGGCGAAACCAAGCAAGTCAACGCGATCCGCTTCGATGGTGCCGGGGGCGGCCAACTGGTACCGGTAGCCAACGGCCAAGCGACCAGCGTGCCAGCCAGCTTCGGCAGCTTGACCATCAACGCCGACGGCAGCTACCGCTACGTCATCGACAACAGCAACGCCACCGTGCAGGCGCTCTCCCCTGGCCAGACGCTGGTCGAGCAGTTCACCTACCAGGTGGTCGATACCGACGGCCTGACCGCTGTCACCGTGCTGGTGATCACTATCCAGGGCGCCAACGATGCGCCGGTGGCCGTCGACGACCATGGTACCGCCAGCGCGGGGGCTACCGATGGCAGCCCGGCGCCGGTCAACGCCAGCGGTAACGTGATCACCGGCGATGGCGGCGTCGGTGCCGACACGGACGTCGACAACCTTGACCAACCCACCGCGACCCAGCTCAAAGTCGATGGCGTACGCAGCGGCCTGGAGGTCGCTGGCGGCACGCTCACCCCAGTGGCCAACGGCGCGCCGGCCACTATCACCGGTACGGTTGGCCGCCTGGCGGATAACAGCCTGATCAGTGGCAACTTCGGGCAGTTGATTCTCAATGAGGACGGCAGCTACACCTTCGAAGTCAATAGCGCAGACCCAACCCTCCTTGCTTTGACGGCTGGGCAAAGCCTGGACGTGATCTTTACCTACCAGATCCACGACAGCGGCGGCCTGACCGATCAGGCGCAACTGGTGATCACTGTCACCGGCGTCAACGACCCACCCGTGGTCAACCCGGTCACGGTCGACGCCATCGAGGCCGGGGGAGTGAACAATGGCCAGCCGGGCCTGGACCCAAGCGGCAGCATCCGCAGCGCGTATACCGACCCCGATGGCGACACCCTTATCGTCAGCGCCGTGGTCAACCCCAACGGCGTCAACGGCACGCCAGGCCAAGCCCTGGCCGGCAACTACGGCAGCCTGGTGTTGGATGCCCAAGGCAACTACCGCTACGTGGTGGACAACAGCAACG